>NZ_DFOE01000039.1:0-138595 GCF_002376635.1 Sphingobacterium sp. UBA3549
GACTTTTCGGACACCCTCTTTTGAATGACCTAGGGAAGAATAAATAATAGCTGTTAAAGCTAATTAATAGATTTGAATCATGTATCGGAAAAAAATAATAAACGGCGATAATTTACCAAAGTTGGTCCGCCTTCTTTCACAGATTGGACTACTATTCACCGCCTTGTTGATTGCACATTATTCTACACATCAATATCTTCCAGATTGGATCAATATAATTATTTCTTTTATTGTTGAACTTTTTACGATTCCATTGATGATGATGGTCTTATTGATTTGGATGATATCGCTTTTTTTTCTTGTTTTCAAGAAAATGTATAGTGCTGATTGGATCATGAGTATTCTTTATTCTTCAGCGACTATTATCTTAGTGTTGGTTGGAGATTCTTTGGTGTAAATACAGTTTTAGGTTAATTAGTTTTGGAACGATTTGTTTTTTTTCTTTTAGCATTTGCCCCCAATTGATTGGGGGTTGAGTGGTTTGGATCAATGGGATTTACAGTGTTAAAACCTTACAGAAGAGGAATGGTCTTACGTTATAATGTGGTTGACCACGTATTTGTTGATCCAGAAAATGCTACCGAATTTATCAATGAGCTAAAACAGATTACACCCAATATAGATGTTGTATAAGGTAAATAATCTATAATTTTGAGCATACTTTATTATACTATTTCGGTCCTTTTATCCGAGAATTTCGTATCTTGTATCATACTAGCTTGCTACTAATTTATCATTATACATAGATAATTGTAGATAATTATTGGGATATCCGTTAGATATAGATAAACGGGAAGTGTCTTGTTACAATTAAAACTCTCGTCTCGGGAACGATCTCATTTTCTAAACTGCTCTATTTTTTCCGTTTTACTTCCCCTAAGGCAATTAGCTTTTATTTTTTTGATCTGTTTTTTTAGATTTACATGGACAAAATATGGTTTCAATTTTTCCTTGCTAACTTTTTTTTGCAGAAAATAAAAAATATTAAGCATTTTTACGACGCAATTATTAAGCATCCTGATCAGATGTACTTATATGTCCTAAAAATTCCCACTATGAAGTACGATTTGTAGTTTGGAAGATATCTAACTATGCAGAAGGAAGAAATATTATTTAAAACACACTATAATGGGCTTTGCCACTTTGCCTGGAAAATTGTCGGAGATTTAGCTGTCGCGGAAGATCTGGTGCAAGATTCCTTCATCGCTTACTTTAAAAATACAGAACAGGTCAGTGATAATGATATTGCTATAAAAAACTATTTGTATAGTGCTGTCCGTTTTGCATGCTATAATCATATTCGTCATGAGAAAGTTCGGCAAAAATATTGGAATGTAGTCGGTTTTACGGAAGAGGATAATATCGCCCTCGAATTAAATATGATTCATAGTGAGGTTATTCAAGAAATTTATAAAATTATCGAACAAATGCCTTTGTCATGTCAACAGGTGTTTCGTCTTGGATATTTGGAAGGTTTATCAAATCTTGAAATAACCGAGGAACTGAAAATTAGTGTTAATACCGTAAAAACTCAAAAACAACGCGGTATGAAAATGCTTTTAAAGCGACTAAATCCTGAGTTTTTGCCGTTTATTATATTTTTGCTAAAAAATATTTAAATTCTTGTCACCCTTTTGCCTGTCTTAAGTTTCTTTATTCTACAAAATGATGGAAAACTCAGGACATATCTCCCGTCTTCTTCAAAAATTTCTATATGGTCAATTGACCGAAGAGGAGAAAAATCAATTTGAAGAATGGCTACAAGCTAGTGACCATAACAGACGGCTTTTGGATTCATTTCAAAGAGCGAAGAATATTGAACAAGATCTAGCTATTGTTGGGCAGTTAGATGCAAATAAAGCATGGGATAGGCTTACTAACAAAAATAATAGATCGTACAATAAATGGTTTATTGGTATTGCTGCCTCACTGGTGCTATTATCTAGTTTCTTCTATCTATGGTACAGCCAAATGGAAAAAGAAGATAATGATGGCAGCATTTCGGCTCTAAACCTAAGTCAAGATGTAGCGCCAGCGAAAAGTGGAGCTGTTTTACGGATGGCAGATGGCAAAGAAGTTCGGCTAAACAATACTAAACCGAATGGTTACAATAGCGATAAAACTTTTGTATGGAATGCTGCAGAATTGATTGTTAAAAATGGCAAAAATAAGCTCGAATCTTCCCAGAATTCTTTAATTGTACCGCGGGCTAGTTTTTATAAAATCACATTGAGTGATGGTACTAAAGTTTGGGTGAATGCGCAGTCGAATCTAACATTTCCAGCACAATTCTCAGCAAATGAGAGGAGAGTACGTTTAGAAGGCGAAGCCTATTTTGAAGTGGCACATGATCCTAGCAAACCTTTTTTCGTTGAATCAAAAGCTGGTGAAATTAAGGTGTTGGGAACTCACTTTAATGTTTTTGCTTATCACGATGATATTCGAGCAACATTAGTTGAAGGAAAGGTTGAAGTAAGGCAGAAGGATAATACGCTTGAATTAAATCCTGGAGAATTTGCCTCGCTTTCGAAAAGTAACCTTATAAAAGGAAAAGCTGATATATTGCAAGATTTAGCTTGGCATAATAATGAGTTTTATTTTAAAAAGGAAACCATAGTAAATATTGCCCATCAACTTTCCCGTTGGTACGATCTAGAGGTGAAATTTAGAGGTAATGTTAATCTTAATAAAGAATACAGCGGCAGCATACAGCGAGATGTAAAACTTTCACAGGTATTGGAAATGCTATCTTACGTCAGCGATCTTAAATTTGAGATTCGTGGAAAAGAATTGATTATCGAGAATAAAATTTAAGTTGTTTAAATAGACATAAAATTAATTTGCCAAGGCTTATGATATAACTTTACTACCCAATCATTAAAATGCCCCAAAAAAAAGAACAGGAATGTTGGCGCATCCCTGTTCAGAAATGTGATCAAAGGGCTCATAACTTTTAAAGTGAACTATTAATTACCTAATTAACCACAAAATGTAAATGTATGAATAACTTACCATTAAGCAAAGCCTGGTCCTTGTTACCTCAAGACCATCGGTTTTGCAAACCCTTACGTATTATGAAAATTAGTACATGCCTTTTATTCGCATTTGTAACTGGCGTCCATGCAAAAGGAACAGCACAAAAAGTTACATTGAAAATGAGGAATGCACGGATTGAGGAGGCGCTTTCTGCGATCTCTAAACAATCCAACTTACGCGTTCTCTATAGCGAAAACCTAAACGCTAAATCTCGTATTACAGTCGACCTAAAAAATGCGTCTGTGGAAGAGGCGTTGAACTCGATACTAGGAAATAAAAATATCGAGTATAAGATTATAGCAAATACGATTTCCGTTAACAGTAACGAAAAGAGCGAAGTTTCAGAGAACTTGCAACAATCTGTCACTGGAACCGTTAAAAATGCTAACGGAAATCCTTTGGCCGGTGCTACAATTACGGTTAAAGGTACCTCCATTTCTACCCAAACTGATGCAAATGGACATTTTAAGATAAATGCTGGCGGAAATGCTGTATTGGTTGTCCGCTATATAGGATTTAACAATACGGAGGTTGCTGTCAATAATAGAAATACAGTATCTATCGTATTGGATTCTAATGAAAATCAAATCGAGGAAGTTGTTGTAACGGGGCTTGGAGCTAAGATTGACAAACGAACCTTTACAGGCGCTACCGCTAAAGTCAATATGAAAGATATTGAACTGGGCGGACTACCTGACCCTTCGAGAGCTTTGGAAGGGCGTGTCGCCGGTGTATCAGTACAGAACACAACTGGAACATTTGGATCAGCACCAAAAATCAGAGTTCGTGGGGCGACCTCGATTTATGGTAGTTCAAAACCACTTTGGGTAGTTGATGGAATCATTATAGAGGATGTGGCGAATGTTTCATCGGATGATCTTTCTTCCGGAGATGCATTGACGTTGATCAGTTCTGCCGTAGCTGGATTGAATGCGAACGACATCGAGTCTTTCACCGTTCTTAAGGACGGTTCAGCGACATCCATTTACGGTGCTCGGGCGATGGGTGGTGTTATTGTTATTACAACAAAAAAAGGAATTGCCGGTAGAAATTCTGCAAACTATGTAGGAGAGTTTACATCCAGAGCTATTCCTTCTTATAATAATTTTAATATCATGAACTCGCAAGAGCAAATGGCTTTCTATCAAACACTTGAGCAGAGAGGATGGCTTACAATGTCCGATGTGGCAAATAGGTCCGAATCAGGAGTGTATGGGAAAATGTATCAGTTGATCAAAGCGGGACAGTTAGAAAATACACAGGAGGCAAGAAACGCCTACCTAAGACAAGCTGAATACCGTAATACAGACTGGTTTAAACAGTTGTTCAGCCGGACAATCATGCAAAATCACTCGGTCAGCCTTTCTTCTGGTACAGATAGAGCACAATATTATACCTCTATAAGTGGTGTTTTTGATAATGGCTGGACGCGCAAATCGGATGTGAAGCGCTATACTGGGATGTTTAATGCATCCTATAATTTGTTCGATAACCTAAAATTGGATTTAAGAACAAACGGTTCTTATAGGGATCAAAGAGCACCAGGTACGATAGGTTCATCGGTGGATCGGGTCTCGATGGAAATTAAGCGCGACTTTGATATCAACCCATACACCTATGCATTAAGGAATTCTCGTACCCTTGATCCTAACGAGTTCTATACACGGAATTATGCTCCATTTAATATCCTGCATGAGTTAGACAACAATTACATGGATATCAATGCTGCTGATATAAAATTCCAGGGGGAACTAAAGTGGAAGCCCATTAAAGCACTCGAACTAGGGTTATTAGCTGCAACACGCTATCAACAAACTTCGCAGCAGCATTATATCAAGGATCATTCGAATCAGGCATTAGCTTACCGATGGATGCCAACAACGTTTATTCGTGATGCAAATCCTTTCTTATATACTGATCCAAGTAATCCCTATGCTGTTCCGGTTTCTGTGTTGCCTGCTGGAGGGATATATAATCGTACAGACAACAAGATGTTTACCCGTGATTTGCGCTTTACTGCAGCTTATGATAAGACATTCAACGATATCCATAAATTATATGTATTTGCGGGAGCCGAATCTAATTCTGTAAATCGTAATCAAAACTGGTTTAGAGGTTGGGGCTTGCAATATGATCTAGGAGAGATTCCATATATTGATTACACCTTATTTAAGAAAAATCAAGAAGAAAATGCTGACTACTATTCTATAGATCGTAAAAAGAACGGTGATGTGGCCCCTGCGCGAAATAGACAGGTTGCTTTTTATAGTACAGCAAATTATACATTTGACAATCGTTATACTGTCAATGGAACATTTCGTTATGAAGGTACAAATCGCTTAGGACGTACAACATCTGCGCGTTGGATGCCTACATGGAATGTTTCGGGTATGTGGAATGTGATGGAAGAGGATTTCTTTAAAAACTTGGAGACGCCTTTTTCAAACCTGAGTTTTAAAGGTTCCTATAGTTTGACTGCTGATAGGGGGCCAGACTTTGTAACCAATTCGAAAATTATCATTCAAAGCTATAATCCATGGAGACCAAGTACAGCTGATAAAGAAACTGGTCTTTCTATTTCGGATCTTGAAAACTCTGAGTTGACCTATGAGAAAAAGCACGAACTTAATATTGGTACTTCAATCGGTTTGTTCCGAAATCGTATTGCCATAGATGTGGATTATTACAAACGCAAAAATTACGATCTTATAGGCATAGTCAATACTCAGGGATTAGGAGGAGAAATCTTGAAGTATGGTAACGTGGCAGATATGGAATCTAATGGTATTGAGCTTAGTTTATCTGCTACAATATTGAAAAAGGAGCATTTCTCTTGGGTATCGAATTTTATCTATTCAAAGGCGAAGAATAGAATTACTTCATTGGAAAATAACAGCAGAGTTTCTGATTTAATAGCGCTAGGTGGATACGGTGTAGAAGGTTATCCGGTACGCCCCTTATTTTCTATTCCTTTCAACCGTATTATTGACAACGGATTACCAGTTTATAATTACATCGATGGCGCTGAAACAACTACAGGTGTCTATTTTCAGGAAAGAAATAATATTGGGTTCTTAAAGTATGAAGGTCCTACCGAACCAACAGATATGGGAAGCTTTGGAAACGTATTCTCTTACAAAAATTTTAAACTGAATATATTTCTTACCTATTCTTTTGGAAATGTCGTACGATTGGATCCTGCGTATAAAACAGGTTATACAGATCTGGATGCCATGCCGAGAGAGTTTGCCGATGCCTGGACAGTTCCTGGTGAAGAAGCGCTCACCAATATACCTGTCATTTTGGATTCTCGTTTTATTCGAAATAACAGTCAGTATCGGTATGCGTACAATGCGTACAATTATTCTACTGAAACAGTTGCTAAAGGTGACTTTATTCGCTTGAAGGATATTTCATTAGCTTATGAATTACCGAAACATATCGTTAAGTCCTTAAAGATGTCTAATCTAGGTGTACGTTTCAATATGGTGAATCCATGGTTGATTTATGCAGATAAGCGTCTAAATGGACAGGATCCAGAATTCGTTAATTCAGGCGGTGTAGCTTTACCAATTGCAAAACAATATACATTAACCTTAAAAATGGGATTTTAGCATATGAAAAATAGACTATCATATATACTGATTTTTGCCGGTTTAACGGCGATGGGCCTATCGTCCTGTAAAAAGTACCTTGATGAATTGCCAGATAATAGAGCCGAGTTGAATACCACAGACAAAATAGGTAAAATGCTTGTAGGGGCTTATCCTAGCAGCGCTTACGTTGTTGTTACTGAGCTGTCTTCAGACAATGTCGACGATGTTGGTCCGGTATATTTAAACTATCCGAGATTTATAGAAGAAATCTATAAATGGCAGGATATATCGGAGACGAATAACGACGGCATTGAACGCATTTGGGGTGCATGCTATGGTTCAATAGCCAGTGCCAATGCTGCCTTACAGGCAATTGAAGAACAAGGAAATCCTGCTAGTCTCAGTGCACAAAGAGGGGAGGCATTGTTGGCTAGAGCCTATAATCATTGGATACTTGTCAATGTTTTTGCTCAGAATTATTCAAAGACACATGCGACAACTGATCTTGGTATAACTTATATGACAAAGGGGGAAACTACTTTAAACCCTAAGTATGAGCGTAATACTGTCGCAGAGGTTTATGATTATATTAAAAAAGATGTGGAAGAAGGGTTACCATTAATTAATGATGCTTCGTACGCGAATTCAAGTGTAGCAAAATATCATTTTAATCGTGCAGCCGCTTATACATTCGCATCTCGTGTTGCTTTGTTTATGGAAGATTGGACCAAGGCAGTGGAGTATGCGACATTGGCTTTAGGTGAAAACCCAGCCATCACGTTACGGGATTATAAGACAATAGCTACTTTCTCAGCGACTTATGCAAACTTTACGCGCGAGTACAATGCGAGTTCTGTTAAAGCAAATTTTCTGATTGCTACGGCATCTTCTTCTATGGGGCAAACGTTTGGAAATTATTCTACAAACAATAGGTTAGCACACGGTGGTAGTATCGCTATGACAGAAACTATCTTTGCCAAGCAACCTTTCGGACAGGCTAAGGTAAGTACTGATTACAGAATTAAAGCTGCAATTTATTCCAGTACTACAACAAATAAAGTTATTTTTCCACATGTGGCGCGAATGTTTGAATATACCGATCAAGTTGCAGGTATCGGTTATACAAAAGGCGTTTATGCCCCAATCGTATCGGAAGAAGCCCTACTTAATCGGGCGGAAGCGAATATTCATTTAAAAAATTATAGTGCAGCGCTCTCTGATATGCAAATCCATATTGACAATAATACGATCAATGCTCCTGCAACAGTAAGTGAAGCTTCAATTAATAATTGGGCAAATTCGTTTGATTATTTTACGCCAACCACACCTACCCCAAAGAAAAAATTGAATCCAGAATTTTCCATTGAGCCTGGTACGCAGGAAAATATGCTTCATGCCGTATTATCTTTAAAACGGCTACAATTTTTACAAACTGGTATGCGATGGTTTGATGTGAAACGTTACGGAATAGAAATTACAAGAAGGGAGGCTCCGGCTGTATATAATGGTAATCTAACATATACGGTTACAGATAATATACTTACCAAACGTGATAAAAGACGTGCTATACAGTTGCCGCAAGATGTTATTAATGCAGGTTTAACTCCTAATCCTAGATAATATGAAAAATAATACCCTATTAATATCAATATTATTATCCTTTGGCGTGATGTTTTCAGGCTGTAATAAAGAGGATAAGTTGGATTCGAAAAGTGTTTTTGTGGATTCAGAGATCCCGAAAAATGCTTTAGACAACTATTTGTACAACAACTATACGAAGCCTTATAACGTACAGATATTTTATAAATATAATGACAACGAATCCAATATGACTTATCGATTGGTGCCAGCTCCTTATGACGCTTCTATTCGTTTGTCAAAACTAATGTTGTTCTTGGTAATGGATCCGTATAGTGAAGTAACTGGAAGTACCCAGTTTTTAAGAAGTAATTTTCCAAAGATCATTACTTATACAGGCTCTGTACCTGTACAAACAAACGGTGTCATTATACTAGGTACAGCCGAATCCGGCACGAAAGTTTCACTGTACAATTTATTGGAGCTGAATGAAACTACTGGTAAAAATTCCCAGTTTTTGAATAACGGATTCTTTAAGACAGTACACCATGAATTTCAACATATTTTAAATCAAAATAAACCCTATCCGAGCAATTTTAGAGAAATCTCGGGAAGTAACTATATTGAAGATGAGTGGAATACAAAATACCCTAATAGTCCAGTCGGAATTGGATCCGCTATAGCGGCAGGTTTTATATCACCTTACGCTTCTAAGGCTGATACAGAAGATTTTGCTGAACTGTATTCATTCTATGTTACACGAAGTCAGGCTGATTTTGATGCGATGTTGAATGTCGAAAATTCGACAGCAGCGGGAAGGACATTGATATTATCAAAATTGGCTATTGTAAAAAGCTATATGAAATCCGAATGGGGAATCGATATGGACATTTTACGGGCTAATATTATTGCTCGTTATCCTAAACTTAGTACGTTTGATCAAACAACTTTAAATTAAGAAAAATGAAATTAAAACTATTTATATTCGCAATAGCCATTTTATCTTTGAGCGTAAGTTGTGAAAAGAAAATGGATCGAATCTTTGATGAAAGTCCGACTGATCGTTTGAATGCAAGTGTATCCAATGTATATACAATGTTGCAGGCTAATAAAGATGGTTGGATGATTAAATATTATCCTAGCAGTGCATTGGAATTTGGTGGTTATACATTATTTGCAAAATTTACCAATTCGGTCGATGTGACTGTGGAAGGTGACATGACGACTTTGGCAGCACAGACTAGCACTTACATAGTGGTTCCGGGGGCCGGGCCAATTTTGACGTTCGATACCTATAATCGTATTTTTCATTATTTTGCTTTGCCAGGGTATTTTAATAAATCAAGTGCATATCAATTACCTGGTTTCTTAACGGCGCAAATCGGTTCCGTTAATGAAGGAATGAAAGGTGAAAATGATTTCTTGGTAACAAAAGCGTCAGCTGATTCCATTGTTATGGAAGGTAGAAAGTCGTACAATAAGGTTGTGATGGTTCCAATCAAATCTTCAGAGGCTACCACAATTGTTGCAACATATCGTTCTGCACTTACAAAATTCCATGCCTTTTCAAATTACAAATTTGAAGTGGGAACTGAATCTTTTCCTGCAACATTTGCAACAGCGGCAACGAAGAGAGCACTATTGATCGCTGGAAATTCAAAACCATATGCCTATCGTTATATCCCTACTGGACTTGAATTTTACACAGAATATGACGTCAATGGAGTGAAGTTTAGAGAATTGAAGTATGTAGAACCAACAGGTAGCTATGCGAAGGGATACTTTACCAATGATGCTGGAACAATCAAATTAGTTCCACAAAGCTAAAATCTATTATATTCAGAATAGTTTCTTAAGTTTATGTAATTATACCCTCTCAAATGTTTTTGAGAGGGTTTTGTCATTCCGATAATAGATTTATACACTATCACCTTTCGATTAAAATCCTTCTTGTTATCTACGCAAAGTTAACTTACCCTTATGCTTTTGTAAAATCGTCTGTTTAAATTTGCTGTAGAGACTGAGATAGCGAAATGTGAAGAAAGCGTACGATTGATAAGTCGATAGGTGCCTTGCAGAAAAGAAAATATTAGCATAACTTAGTTGTAGCCTATTTTCTGAAATTTAATGACAATGAGATACATTATTTCCCTATTCATTCTTATTATACAAACTGTTGCCATTCAAGCGCAACAAAAAAGCAGACCATTCCAATTTAAGAAACCGAATAAAGTAGTTGAACATGCTAAGTATGGCAAAATAAGGCTATACGATGCACGAGAAATAAAAGATAACCTCGGCGTCATACAAGTAGGTATGCTCAACGCAAATCGATTTTTAGTGGCTGAACCATCATTGGAAAAGCAACTGCAGCGCCAATTGGAAGATATGACAGCAAGCCGCAAAGCCGACGACGAATTACTAATGCGCCTTGAAAAATTTTGTATTGCGGAATTGACGGGGGCTTTTTCCGAAAAAGGATTCTTGGATTTTAGAGCAATTTTATTTGCTAAGAAAGGAAATGGAAATTATTTGCAAGTTGCTCAGGTAGATACGTCTATTATAGTGAAAGGGATGGATGTAACCAAAGCGACTTTGGCACGTGCTAGCGACGTCGTCAATAATTTGATCTGTGATGCGTTAACCAAAGAAGGCGACACCACAAAACTTTACACCCTAAGTCAAATTGAAAATTACGATTCTGTTCAAAAGAGACAATTAGCGTTATACAATACGTCCACTTATAAAGATGGACTTTATCTCACCTACGAAGAGTTTATGCGTCAAAAACCTTCAGGTGGGCCTGCACAATTAAAAGATGGGGATTTATATTTGGGATTCTTTAAAGAAAATGAAAAAGGGAAATTTAAAAAGTTAAATGCAAAAGATTATTATGCAGTGGTGTATAATGGTAACCCTTTTATTTCAAGTCAAGATCAATTTTTTGCGTTAATCAAAGAGGATGACGATTTTATTTTTGTCGGGCCTGTAAAGGAAACTGCTTCTGCAAGCAACGTCGTTGCGGCTTCCGCGCTGTTAGGTGCGATAGGAGGGATGTTGGTATCGGGACCTGAAACAAACTACTACACGCAGAAACTTGATTATGTTAACGGTACCTTTATTCGAATAAAATAGATGGTTGGGAAAAATAGTTTTGTTATTGCTTTTAGACAAAGGCTCAACTTTATTTGATTTGTCTATAATCAAAAATTTCGAAACCTTAATTATTAATCGATTTAAAGACTCTGGTATCGTATTTATGTCTCTTGAAGAATATAACTATTTAATGGCTCCCCGAGAGTTTGTAAAAATATTTAAAACAGCTTTCTATATTTATTTTAAAAGTTAAACTCTATCGTAAAATATTCGTGGATTTAATTTTGTTTAATGCTAAAACAAAAGACCGCTCTAGATAAGGAGCAGTCTTTTGTGATTTGTAAACATATACTATCAAAGTAATATCTTTATTGTGTTACTGGCAGCCAAAAATTGAGACTTCCTCTACTTGCATCCAGAGCTATCAGAATAGCTTCCTTCTGTTGTTGGTTCAAATAGCCTGTTCCTATAACATACTGCTCATAAGAGGCAATATAGTTTTCCACTTGATCCTTGCTATATAACAAGTTTAGTCCATCAAAGAAATTATTCGAAACAGTAGTCAAAAAGCTGTCATTGACCACGCTATTTACATATGATTTACTAACGTATACGCTAGGTTCAATATTAGAAAAAGTACTAATAGTGGTATTGATTAAATTCTGACATTGTGAAACAATCGCTGTTTCATTATTCGTCAATTGTACATTGTCGAAAATAGAATTGCTTAGCCCACCTCCTGGACTAGGTGTAGGAACCCCTGGATTGAGCACAGGTACCCCTCCTGGTAAAGGCGCCTCACCACTGGAAATAGATGGAGAGATCAAAGCTGCCAATACTCTGTTATGACCATTGTAAGCACTTTCCTCCCCAATTGGTGCCGGCATAGCCAGAGGGTTATTTACCATTGGAATGGCTCTTAATGTCGTGTCGGACACTGCACCTGACGCCCCGTAAGAAGCGGCGGCTCCCACTATAACTCCTCCTGCTACTGCTCCTGCAGCTGCTCCAGAGACCGTCCCTACACCAGGCACCGCAATAGTGCCTGCGAGACCACCGATTTTACCCCCCGCCCAAGTTCCTGCCCAAGCGCCAGCTACGTCGTTTGAGAATACTGCGCAAAATCTCTTAAAGGAGAGCCCAGTAAAAGGCTTAGGCTCGTTGGGCGCCGGAACTTCAGGACCGTTGGCTTTTTTTATTGTATAATGTTTTGTAATAAATTGATTGTTAAGATCTCTTAACTCATTGTTGATAAGGTCTATTTTGTCCTTCTTCTCAACCTCTTTGGTTAAATCATTACCTTTACATGCAATCCAAAATAAAATTGTACATACGCTAATGATCGCAAACATAGCTCTTTTAGTAGTTTTTACTTTTCTCATGATTATATAATTTTTTAGATATTTACTAAACAATTATTTAAATAAGTTGTTTCAACGTAGGTGATTTTTTTTCTAATATAATATCGTTGATATATACAAGGGTGTCATTAACGCTTTGTTAGAATGTATAAAAAGTTCCGGAAAAACAGACTTAGAGTGATATCCCTAAGTCAATCAATGGAAATCCAGAACCAGATGGACTCTTATTTTTTCTTTCTATAAAGCCTCAGCCGGATATAGGATCCTTGATGGATGGAAGATATACAAATACTGCTTGTATAACACAAATTTTTATATAGATTTCTTATGGAATATATTTTTTCTTTCTGTCATTGTGGAGTGGACCATGCAGACAACAGCATATATTGATCAAAAACAATCTCGGCGGAACGAATCTCAAAATGTTTCTTTATTCAAATTATATTTATCTATTTGCAGACCATTTCTTATCTCGAATGCATAGACCGATTATAAGTTCAGATAAAGAGGCGCGCTCTTTTTCGGGTCTGCATAATATTCTTCAATTACCATTATCCATGGGTATATCGTTGATCTATACTTTATTTTATAATTTAGTTTCACAGTCTTGAGAATATATAAAGCGAATAGGGGGTGTCGATACATCAATAAGTGAAGATTAAGTAAAACTTCAGTTTTCCACATAATGTTAATAACGATGTGGAAAACGCTTTCAGCGTTCGCATCGAAAATCGCAAACTCATCCACTGTGGTTCCAAGCATACAATCATACCTTTTCTTTAAATTTTAAAGAAAGAGAATTTGAAGAAGTAAGCAATGATGAATGGGAGATTGATATCTTTTATAGGCAAGATCCCAATTCAAGGAAATAAATCAGTATTGGATGCATCAATTTTGCGGGCAGCCCAATGCTAGCGGGATTTACACTCATATATCTTCAATTTTTTCAATCCTAGCCGGTATGCATTCACCGCTCCTTTACGACCATTTACCGACTTTTTTATTTTGTTTATCGAAATGTAATAAAATAGAACGCTGCGTTGTCTTACTTTTGAATCAGAATCTTAAAGGAAATGATGCAACATAATCAAGATCCTTGCGACTATAAGAAAAGAAACAAAAAACTAACACGATAAAGTACAATATTATGAAAACTTTAGTAAAGACATTCGCAGCAGCAGCATTGATTACAATATCAACTTTCGCAATGGCAGCTACCGATCCTGGAAAAGCATTGAACCTTTCCACAGCTGATCTGGCCATCGATAGTTATGTGTCCGTAATGACGGAAGGCGCTTCTCAGGGCGTAGAAAAGTTGTTCGCTCAGGAATTTAATCAGAAAATTCAAGGGAAATCAGTTCGTACCAACAGCCGTTCGGAAGTTATTTCGTTCCTGAAAAAACAAAAAGGCGAAAAATTGAACTGCAGGACGCATACTGAAGTTCTGGAGGAATCTGAAAACTATATGGTAGCACGTATCACCATGAAGTTTGACAATTTCATCAAAACAGATGTAGTGACATTGGTCAATGAATCAGGTACCTGGAAAGTTGCAAGCTCCGTAAACTCGTATAAATAGAAACTGTTTAATTAAATTCATATGTTTATTTTGGCCACGTCGGGATGATGTGGCTTTTTTTGTTGTATTAAGCACTTAAAAAGTGCCAAAATTATTTCTAAGCCATTAAAGGTAGTATACCCATTCTGTTGAGCTCCTATCGTTGATTTTATACTATGTAAAAGAAAGTAGTATTTCTTTTTGGGAGCACAATTGCTCTACTGCTTCTATGAGGATGGCGTTTAGTTATAAGATTATGTTGTTCTTTCTACGTGTAAATTGGGTTTTCAACAACGTTATTAACATGTTGTGGAAAACTAAAATTGCTGTTTTTGTCGAATACGTAATAAACATAAACGTTTTTTAACCAATTAATTTTTTAATTATCTTGCATATTTATTATTATTACCGTTATACAAGCAAGTATTTATGAAAGGTTATTTAAATTTTTGGGCGTCATTCGTCTGTTTTTTATTATTCAATTTTTGTTTATCAAACCTTTATGCTCAGGTTTCTTTTACCACCTATCACAAGAGAAATGATACCGAAACAAAGCATTTGGATTCGGCCTATTACACGCGGATAGTTAATATCGATGCATCTGGGAAGGATAAAGTTTACCGTGTCGAAGAATTTTATACGCGCAACGACTCCATTAAACTCAGTGGGATCAGTACGAGTCCTCTTTACCCGTTTAAATTTCGCGGGCGAAAATATGAATTGTATGAACAGGGAACGATAAGAAGTATCGAGGACTATAGCGACGACAGCGCGCTTGTAGATTCTGCTTTTTACTTTTATCCAGGTAATAAATTGGAAAAAATTGTTTTTTATCCGACTAGTTCAGCTAAAAAGGGAAAACTGAAAATAGGAGATCCTATTTATGTCGTATATTATGATTCACTCAATAATAAAACACTGGAAAATGGAACGGGTTTTATCCGTTTAAGTTATAGCGGGGGATATGAAGAGGGGAAAATGAAAAATAATTTGCGTGAGGGTGAGTGGAAAGGAAAGTCGGGAAAGGATAGTTTTGTTGAAACTTACACAAATAATCAATTAATTTCAGGCATTAAAACAAAAGGTTCGGGTGAAGTTTTCAAATATGATTCTTCCAACTTTATGAGTCCTCCCGATTACCCTGGTGGAATTTCGAGACTGATGGGCTTCATCGCGAGCAATTATGTCTTCCCAAGGGGCGCTATTAGTAATGGGGTGTCTGGCGTTGTAAGGATAGCGTTTGTGGTCGGCAAAGATGGTAACGTAAAGGATTTAGTTGTAGAGAATGACCTAGGTTTCGGAACAGGAGAGGAAGGAATTCGCGTGATAAAAAGAGCAGGAAAATGGAAGCCCGGCATACAGCGTGGAGAGGCCGTTAATGTGAAGTATACGCTTCCCATACAATTGCACTTATCAAATTAGGCCTATTTAGATCGTATAATTAGCGGATGTGCAAAAGTGATCTCAAAGAGCTGAAATCGCATTATGAAGATATATATGTAACAGCAGTTATATAGATAAATCAAACTAAAAATGGCTGTCCAAAAAAATCGGACAGCCATTTCTAGTTGTATCGTATACGTTATACTATTTTTTCAAGGCTGATGCCCCGCTGATAATTCCTTCTACTACATTCGGATCCTGTAGGGTAGAAGTATCTCCTAAATTGCTGGTATCGCCTTCGGCTATCTTACGTAAAATTCGACGCATGATTTTTCCTGAGCGAGTTTTTGGTAGATCATCGACAAATTGGATAATGTCTGGTTTTGCAATCGGACCGATAATACGAGAAACGGTTTCCATGATATCGCGTCTGGTCGCTTCGGCATCTGTGTGGTGATTGGCAATCACATAAGCATAGATACCTTGCCCTTTTACAGCGTGCGGATAGCCTACGATTGCAGATTCTACAACGTCAGCGTGCATGTTGATAGCATTTTCAACTTCAGCTGTGCCAATACGGTGACCCGAAACGTTGAGTACATCATCTACACGACCTGTGATTTTGTAATAGCCCTCCGGACTACGGAAACATCCGTCGCCCGTAAAATACATATCCTTATAGGTCGAGAAATAGGTTTGACGACAGCGGTCGTGATCTCCCCACGTCGTACGTAACATACCCGGCCAAGGGAATTTGATACACAGGTTTCCTGTGACATCATTGCCCTCGATTTCTTTTCCATTCTCGTCCATCAAAGCAGGCTGAATACCTGGCATTGGGAACATCGCATAACTTGCTTTCTCTGGTGTCACGCCCGCCAATGAAGTGATCAAATGGCCACCGTTCTCTGTTTGCCAATACGTATCAACAATAGGACAATTGTTCTTACCGACTTTCTCATTAAACCAGTTCCAGGCTTCTTCGTTGATTGGCTCTCCCACAGATCCTAAAACACGCAACGAAGAAAGGTTGTTTTTGTCTACAAATTCATCACCAAAAGCCATTAATGAACGTAGAGCAGTCGGTGAGGTATAGATAATATTAACGTTATACTTATCCACAATATCCCAATAGCGGCTCGCATCCGGGAAGGTTGGTATACCTTCAAACATCAATGAGGTAGCGCCTTGTGATAGGGGGCCGTAAACGATGTAACTGTGTCCAGTAATCCAGCCAATATCTGCTGTGCAGAAAAATACGTCGTTTGGTTGATATTGGAAAGTGTTCATGAAGGTATAACCGGTGTATACCATATAACCACCACACGTATGCACCACTCCCTTAGGCTTTCCTGTAGATCCTGATGTATAGAGAATAAACAGGGTGTCTTCAGCATCCATTTCTTCTGCTGGACACGCTGGATTTCCTTGTGTTTCTACTTTCTTGATCTCATCTTCCCACCATACATCACGGCCTTTGATCATTGATACAGGGGTGCGTGTACGCGTTAACACAATAACTTTCTCCACCGTATCACACTGCATCAACGCGTCATCTACAATATTTTTAAGTCCAATGGTTTTATTTCCGCGGTAACTGCCATCTGATGTGACAATCAGTTTGCATTCGGCATCTTCGATACGATCAGCAATAGAACGCGCTGAAAAACCTCCAAATACTACAGAATGTATAGCACCAATACGGGCGCAAGCCAATACAGCAATGACCAATTCGGGAACCATTGGTAAGTAAATACAGACACGGTCTCCTTTTTTGATGTTATTATTTTTAAGTACGTTGGCAAATTGCTCCACCTTTTGCAATAATTGCTTATAGGAAAGAATGCGGTGTGCTTCATTCGGATCATTAGGTTCCCAGATGATGGCCGGTTTATCTCCATTTGCATATATATGGCGATCAAGACAATTTTCTGTAATATTTAGTTTGGCACCCTCAAACCATTTGACATTGGGTTCTTCAAAGTTCCAATTTAGCACCTTATTCCATTTTCTCTTCCAGAAAAAATGATCTGCAATGCTCGCCCAAAACTCCTCAGGTTGTTCTACACTTCGCTTATATTCACTTTGATATTCTTCAAATGATTTTATTTGTAGGCTCATCGTTATTAGGATTATTATGAATTATTTTAATTTATATTGTTATCGTTGCGAAATTGTTTTTGGTATTTCGATTTCGGTGTACAATTTAGCGGTTTTTGCCCATTTTATCAAAAAAATGATGTTTAATATAATGTTAAACTACTTTTGTCTATCAAGATTGTTATCTTGCATCAAGATTTACCAAGATGTCTTTTCTGAGAAAGCTATTCTATATTACAATTTATACGAATCTTCTGATCGCTATGGCAGCCATGGCACAATGTGCACTGACTTACATTATTTTTGAACGATCCATCAATTGGTATATTGTGCTGGTGGAGGGAACAGCGACACTATTACTGTATAATTTTAGCCTATGGTGGTCCAAGCCCAAGAATCCAAAAGAATCAAAATTTCCCCGGACACGCTGGATCTTTAATCATGAATGGGTCATGTGGTTAAATAATGGTATAGCGTTGCTTGTGCTGGGGTATTGCTTGTGGTTTATACACATTTACTCTTTCCTTTTTTTGGGATTTATTGGAATCCTAAGCCTATTATACGGGATGCCACTATTTAAGTTCCATGATCGTAAAGTGGGACTTCGACAGATTCCTGGTGCCAAAATTTTTCATATTGCCTTAGTGTGGGTCTGCAGCAGCGTGGTGCTTCCTTATGTGGAACTGGTCAATGTAGGTGTCTCCATAGATCGTTGGGTCTTTATTGCGCTTTGTGGATTGAAGTTCATATTTTTGTTAATCTGTACATTACCATTTGATATTCGGGATATTCAACAAGATTCTTATTATCACTTACGAACTTTACCCAATATGTTGGGCGAACAAAAAGCAAAGAATTTAACCTATTTGCTGCTGGGCCTGCATTGTGTTCTGATCTTGACAGTACCTTATACTGTACCTATAAAAATTGGATTGATTTTGACAAACCTGCTCATATTTGCTTTGCTAAAACTGGCAGTTTTTAAAACAAAAGACCATTATCACTATGCTTATCTACTCGACGGTAGTTTGGTATTACAGTTTTTGATTGTTGTTCTACTAGTCATCTTTAGTCCAGCAGCATGAGTTTTTATCAGGGGCAGCAAAAATAGATTACTCGGACTTCATGTATTGAAGCTGCCTGCTGCACGAAAGATTGTGACCAATGAGCCGTGTAAAACTCAAGACGTCAGAAATGCAATGATCTTATCGGCGGTGATTTCTGATAATTTATAATAACTTTCAAATGTCCATCCGGCAACATGGGGAGATAAGATTACATTATCCCTGCGGATAAGATCTGCATACCAGACTTGTTCTGCTAGTGTTGGGAACTTTTCGACCGGCAACACGTCAAAAGCCGCTCCGAGAATGGCACCCGAATCAAGCCCCTTTAGCACTGCGGGTATCTGTACTATACCACCTCGTGCCCCCAGTAAAAAGAAAATAGGTTTTTCAAATCGAGCCAGATAGCCTTCATCAATCATTGCACATGTTTCGTCTGTTAAGGGAATATGAAAACTGAGTACATCAGCTTCTTTGTAGATTTTTTCCATGTCTGCTTCTGTTGCATATTGATCGGTATAGTCGATTCGATATTTATCATAAGCAAGCACCTGTACATCAAAGCCCGATAGTTTTTTTGCCATGGCCATACCATTGTGCCCATAGCCGATCAACCCTACAGTACGCCCCTTAAGTTCGTATCCACGATTGGCTTCACGCAACCACTGGCCAGATCGTATTTGTTGGTCGCCACGATTCAGATTGTTCATCAGACTAAGCAACATTCCGATCATATGCTCACCTACAGCATCCCGATTGCCTTCATTGGCTGGAATTAACTGCACAGCCCTTTGCGCAGCAATGACATCGTCAATATTGTCCATACCGGCCCCTGCGCGGGCGATAAAGCGGAGGTTGGGCGCTAGGTCAAAAAATGCTTTATCGACCTGAAATTTGGAACGGATGACCAGGCCTGAATAGTTAGAAATAATTTGCTCGGCTTCTGCTCGGCTGATAGCAGGCTGATAATCGTAATGGATACCTGCCTGCTCAAATTTCTCAAGCATGATCTCATGAATGTCGTCGACGATCAGAATAGTAGTTTTCATCCAATTATTTTTTATGTGGGAACGATAAATAAATAGTGCTTCTATTTCGTGTTGATTTTGTGCCCAGGGGCATGATTACGGTTAATCTGCATAAAATCCACAGACAGTAATTTGTTTAGCTGCTGTTGCTTCATGCGGTTCGGCATGATTCTCATGCAAAAATTTCGCATTCCTATCAAAAATGGATTTTCCCATTGTGCAATTTTGCCTATCCTCCAGGATGTATTGCAAATATAATTAACCCGATCCAATCGCCTTTTTTCGAATTGTTGGAAGGCTAAGGTAACCGAAGCTGCTGTTTGTAGCTCGTCCATCAGTACAGCGACATCTTCAATAGCCTGACAAGCTCCCTGCCCCAAGTTTGGGGTCGTGGCATGTCCTGCATCACCAAGCAACAGTATATTGTCAAATGCAAGCTGCTCAAGCGGTGCGATGTCGATAATATCATTTGCAATCAATTGACTATCGCTAGTCTCAGACAGGATCGTTGGAATAGGGGGATGATAGTCGCTGAAGTTGTCGAGCAGCTCCCTTGTTTTCCAATTTTTTAAAACTGGATTTTGTGCAGATGAATTAATGCAAGCGTACCAATAAATTCGGTTATTGACAAGTGGGGTCATTCCAAAACGTCCTTTCGCACCCCAGGTTTCCGTCCCTTTGTTGAGTTGTATGCTGCTATTGTCAATGGTGGCCCGCCAGCAGGTGTAACCCGAATAACGTGGTGCCGAACCGGGTATAAGTTGCTGCCGTAGGGGGGAGTGTACACCATCAGCAATTAAAAGGGCATGTCCGTTTGTATGGCTTCCATCGGCGAAATAAACTCGAATCTCTTCACCCTCTCGTTCGAAGGAAACAGCGCGTTTGCCCAGGTGGATCTGTGTGGTTGGGATTTTGGATAATAGAAATTGATGCAGGTCTGCCCGATGGATAGCGAAGTTGTCCTGTTGATATTTTCGGCTGATTGATCTGGTATCTGGTTCAACCAATATATTTCCCTTTTGATCCAAGACATGGTAGGATGCAAGATAATGTCCTATCGGAACGATTTCATCTTTCAATCCCAAATACGCTAAAGCCTGCATGGCATTGGCTGCAAGGCCAAATCCAGCACCTATGCCTTTAAGCTCAGCAGCACTTTCATATACCTGTGCTTCAATGCCCAGCTTTGCAAGCCCGATTGCAGCACATAATCCCGCGATACCTCCACCAACGATAATAAATGTGCTGTCTGCCGCCCGCATATTAAAGACTATTTGCTATTTCATTTGTTAAGCCCACAAAATCATCTACCGTCAGTCGTTCTGCTCGTAGTTCGTAGAGTGGATTATCGGACATTTTATCTTTGGGAACAACGCCTGAGAGTGAATTCCGGAGGGTTTTACGACGTTGGTTGAAACCTGCTTTCACAACGCGCCAAAACAGTTTCTCATCGCAGGCCAATTGATCCCGTTCATTGCGGGTCATGCGAATAACGCCTGACAATACCTTTGGAGGCGGATTAAATGCTCCCGCCTTGACGGTAAATAGGTATTCTACCTTATAGTAAGCCTGTAAAAAGACACTTAATATGCCATATTCCTTACTGCCCGCTTTAGCCGTACAGCGTTCAGCCACTTCTTTTTGGAACATACCTGTCATCTGAACGACACGTTGACGTTCATCCAAAATTTTAAAGAGAATTTGAGAAGATATGTTGTAGGGAAAATTGCCAATAACGGCCATTTTCTCGCCGAAGTATTGTGAAAAATCAAGGTTTAGGAAATCCCCATGAATTAACCTTTTGCCCAATTGGGGATATTTGTCATCCAAATAAGCGATGGATTCATCATCCACATCGATTAAATAGGTTTCGTATTCCTCTTTCTGCAACAGAAAATCCGAAAGTACCCCCATCCCTGGACCGACTTCAAGCACTTGGCTAAAACCCATTTTAGGATCCAATGCTTCCACAATCTTTTGTGCAGCATTTTTATCGTTTAAGAAATGCTGTCCTAAATGTTTTTTTGCTCTTACTGTACTCATGTTGCAAAAGTAATGAAAATTAAAAATTAAAAGTCAGAAATTAGAAGTCAGCAGTGAAAAGCTAAGCGTTAAAAAAGAGCAACGGGCAAAGAACAAGGATAAAGGACAATACCTAATACTAAAAAAAAATCCCTATTTTTGAATCAAAGCATTTAAACAGAATGAGCGATAAATTAAAAATCGGAATTACCGTAGGCGATATTAACGGCATTGGACTTGAAGTAATCATTAAATCTTTGGTGGATCAACGTTTGTGTGACTTCTTTACACCAGTGGTTTATGGAAACACAAAGGTTGCTTCTTTTCATCGTAAAGCGATCGGCGTAAATGATTTTAGCTTTAATGTTATTAATGATGCTGAGCAGGCGCATTCCAAAAGAGCAAATATGATCAATTGCTGGCAGGAAGACGTCAAGATTTCGCTGGGTGAAGAAAACGAAATTGGCGGTAAATATGCTTTCTTGTCATTAGAGAAAGCCGTTGAAGATCTAAAAGCGGGTAAAATCGATGCTTTGGTGACGGCTCCAATTAATAAGCACAACATCCAGCAGGAAGGATTTCAATTTCCAGGGCATACCGAATACTTGCAAGCCAAAGTTGGAGCCGATGATGTATTGATGTTTATGGTATGTGATGAACTGCGTATCGGCGTGGTGACCGGTCATATTCCTTTACATGAGGTTGCTGCTCAAATTACCGAAGAGGCCATTCTTAAAAAACTTGCGCTGATGAATGATTCGCTGAAGAAAGATTTTTGGGTAGAAAAGCCTAAAATAGCTGTTTTAGGGCTCAATCCACATGCGGGAGATCATGGCATTATTGGTACCGAAGATGATCAGATCATCAGGCCTACCGTAGAAAAGGCCAACGAACTGGGGATCTTCTGTTTTGGTCCTTATCCGGCCGATGGATTTTTCGCGAAAGGGGCATATGAGAAATTTGATGCGGTATTGGCGATGTACCATGACCAAGGGTTGATTCCTTTTAAACATATCGCTAAAGGTGCCGGTGTAAATTATACCGCTGGTCTACCTATTGTAAGAACCTCGCCAGATCATGGTACAGGATATGATATTGCCGGAAAAAATCTAGCTTCCGAAAGTTCTTTTGTAGAAGCTATTTTTTCCGCATTGCATATTGTAAAGCGTCGCCGTGAACAAGCTGAATTGCTTAAAAATCCACTTGCTTTCCGTAAATTATCCAAAGATAGGGATTAGGGAAAAAATTGTTACTTTTGCAAACTGTTTGGTTTTTTACCTGCTGTTTTGACTATGTACGATAATTTACAACATCCAATCTTTACCATCATTAAGGAACTCGCCGAGACAACACATACCGAATGTTATGTCATTGGTGGGTATGTCCGCGACTATATCATGAAGCGTCCTTTTAAGAATGATGTGGATATTGTTGTTGTCGGGAGTGGAATTGAATTTGCGACTTCACTGGGTGAAAAGCTACATACTAAAGTTGCCGTATATAAGAATTTCGGCACAGCAATGCTTGTGTATGAGGGCCTCAATGTGGAATTTGTGGGTGCACGAAGGGAATCCTACCGCGCGAATTCGCGCAAGCCTATCGTAGAAGATGGCTCCCTATCCGATGATCAAAATAGACGTGATTTTACGATCAATGCAATGGCCTTTTCACTGAATAAAGCTGACTATGGTACTTTAGTCGATCCGTTCGGAGGTGTACAAGATCTTGAACAGCGGATCATTAGAACCCCCTTGGATCCGATAGAAACGTTTTCGGACGACCCATTGCGTATGATGCGCGCCATTCGATTCGCCACGCAGTTGAATTTTAAAATTGCTATCGAAGCAATTACTGCAATTACCGATACCAAAGAGCGGATACAAATTATTTCCAAAGAGCGGATTATTGATGAAATCAATAAGATTATTCTTTCCCCAAAACCTTCGGTAGGATTCAAATACTTGTTTGATACCGGTCTATTGGAATTGATATTTCCGGCGATGTATAATCTACATGGTGTGGATATTATTGATGGCAAGGGGCATAAAGATAATTTCTATCATACGTTGGAAGTCCTTGATAATGTATGCGAATTATCAGATGATCTCTGGTTACGTTGGGCGGCGATTATGCATGATATTGCTAAACCAGCAACGAAACGTTTCGATAAAAAGCTCGGCTGGACTTTTCATGGCCATGAAGATCGTGGTGCCCGGATGGTTCCCAAGCTATTTGCTGAATTGAAGCTTCCGCTCCACGAGAAAATGAAATTTGTTCAGAAGCTGGTACAATTGCATCTTCGGCCGATTGTATTGGCACAAGATATTGTAACAGATTCGGCCGTACGCCGTTTGTTATTTGAGGCTGGTGACGACATTGAAGCACTGATGATGCTGTGCCATGCGGATGTGACAACAAAGAATGAGTTTAAAAAGAAAAAATATCGACAGAATTTTGAACTTGTCAAACAAAAACTGAAGGATGTCGAAGAGCGGGACAAGGTGCGAAATTGGCAGCCACCAATCAGTGGGGAGGATATTATGCTCTTATTCGGCTTGGCACCAGGACGTACCGTTGGACAGCTTAAAAATTTGATTCGTGAAGCTATTCTGGAGGGCGAGATTCCAAACTCCCGAATAGAAGCCTATCAATTTCTGGTTCAAAAAGCAGTGGAAATGAACTTGACAATCAAACAAGAAATCCCATTGGAAATTTCCAATTCTTAAAATATAGTATTATTTTTAAAAAGGTTAAAAGAAGAAAATAGTAGAGATGGCAATTTATAGATTTAGAGTTACTTTTGAAGATTATGAAGATGTGTACCGTGAGATTGACATGCCTTCTAAAAGTACATTTATAGACCTACATGAGGAAATCCATAAATCGACAGGATATAATGCAGATGCATCTTCCTCTTTTTATGTAAGCAATGATCAATGGAAAAAGGGAACTGAAATTGCATTCAAGCCTACTCAACGTAAAAAAGATGCTGAGGTATTGTTGATGGAGAATATCCGTTTAAGCAAGTTTATTGATGACCCACATCAGAAATTTTACTACGTTTACAATTTTGATCGCCCTTATGACTTTCAGGTTGAATTGATCAAGATTTTGAAAGAAGAGGACGGAAAGGTTTATCCTGCTTTATTTAAATCTATTGGACAGGTTCCTAAGACGATGACTGCGGCTAATTTCCCGGTAGCAGATGCTGTTGAAGAGGATGAATTTGTAGAGGAAGATGATACGCAATATGGTGTGGATGATGAAGATGAATTGGATGGCTTCGATAGTGATGGTGACGACGAGGAAGAGGGGGAAGAAGGTGAAGAGCGTGAAGAATCCACTGGCTACGAAGACGAATATTAATTAAGAAGACTTTAGAGGTTGTTTCAGCTTTTAAAGTGTTAAAATATGGCAAATAGAAAAACATTGATAGCCATTGTGGGGCCAACAGCTGTTGGTAAGACTGCAATGGCTATTTCATTGGCACAATATTTTAAAACAGCAATAATTTCTGCAGATTCTCGTCAGTTTTACCGAGAGATGTCCATTGGTACTGCAAAGCCAGATCCAGAGGAATTAGCTGCTGCTCCCCACTATTTTATTGATTCGCATACGATTACACAGGATTATTCTGCAGGAGATTTTGAGCGTGAGGCGTTGCTGAAGTTAGAAGAACTATTTCAATTACATGACGTCGTGATTATGGTAGGCGGCTCTGGCTTATTTGTGCGGGCGCTTTGCGAAGGATTGGACGATTTGCCTAAGGCAGGGGATGATGTCCGCGAGAGGCTTAATCATGAACTTGCAGTTTTAGGACTGGAAGTCTTAAAAGATCGATTGAAGACTATCGACCCGATATATTTTGAAACGGCCGATATGGATAATCCGCAACGTGTCGTGCGGGCTCTTGAAGTTTTTGAGGCAACCGGTAAACCGATGTCTTTCTACCACAAGAAAGATGTTGAGAGAAGGCCTTTTGATGTCCTTACGATAGGGCTGAATATGGACCGGGCGAAGTTGTACGAAAGGATCAATTCACGTGTAGATCTGATGATGACCAAAGGCTTACTGGATGAAGTGAAAGCTTTACTTCCTTTCAAGACGAAACCTGCTCTGCTTACAGTAGGTTATGCGGAATTGTTTGATTATCTTGATGGTAAGCAGTCTTTGGAGGAAGCAATAGCGAAAATCAAGCAAAATTCTAGGCGTTACGCCAAAAGACAGATCACCTGGTTTAAGAAATATGGTCGTACACATTGGTTTCTAGCCCATGAGACTGCAGCTATTATTGAATTTATCCAAAAGGAACTGGCTGGGCACATCCATAGGGATGCGGTGAGGTAGGGTTTTGTAAAAGTTATATGAATAGGAAATAAAAAAGCCTTGGTTATTCATAACCAAGGCTTTTTTATTTTTCCTGGAGGACTATTTTACTAGGTAGTTCCATCCATACGGATCTTCTACTTTGCCGTAGCGTAAATCATTAAGGTAATTCAAAACACGATTTGAAAATTCGCGGCCTTCGACTGGCGGCAAATTATAATCCTGTCCTTCAAAACCGATACGGCTGATATCTGTAATGGTGGCTGCAGTGCCCGCTGCGAAAGCTTCTGTCACGATACCTGCTTTTATACCATCAATTAGTTCTTGTACAGATACCTTTCTCTGCTCAGTTTTATAGCCCCATTTTTCTGCCAATTCCATGATTGTCCGACGCGTAACACCATGTAGGATTGTGTCGCCATGTGGAGTGATGATCGTATCTCCAATGCGGAAAATAAGATTCGCTGTACCGGCTTCTTCAATGTATTTGTGCTCGGAAGCATCAGTCCACATAATTTGGTCATAACCTTCATCATTTGCCAATTGTGTTGGATAAAGTGATAGCGCATAGTTACCGGCATTCTTAGAAAAACCGACACCACCTTCAGCAGCGCGTGTGTAGT
Source organism: Sphingobacterium sp. UBA3549 (assembly GCF_002376635.1). Classification (NCBI taxonomy): domain Bacteria; kingdom Pseudomonadati; phylum Bacteroidota; class Sphingobacteriia; order Sphingobacteriales; family Sphingobacteriaceae; genus Sphingobacterium; species Sphingobacterium sp. UBA3549. Next base: position 26,772 of record NZ_DFOE01000039.1, read on the forward strand.
AAGTTTCTACTTTTAAACTAATTGCTTTGCTGTAATATGCGCCAACTGGACCTGTGATAACAATAAATTTGTATGATTTAGAAGGGTGCACACCTAATGCTGCTTCTGTTGCGAACATAAAAGGGCGTATATACAAGGATGAGCCTTCTTTTGCTGGAATCCAATTGCGGTCGATGTCCAATAGCTTGCTTAAGCCATCCATAAAAATCTCTTCAGGTACCTCGGGCATTTGTAAACGAGCTGCAGATTTGTTGAATCTTTCCCAGTTCCTGTCCGGACGGAAAATGCTTACTGTTCCATCGGCAAATTTATAAGCTTTGATTCCTTCGAAGATCGCTTGACCATAATGTAAAGCGGACATTGAAGGGCTAATACTGATATCTCCATAAGGAACGATGCTGACATCTTTCCATTCACCGTCATCATAGTTTGCGACCAGCATGTGGTCGGATAAAATCTTTCCGAATTTTAGATTGTCGAAATCTACTTGCGAGAGTCTTGAATTTTGAGTTGGCTCTACGCGAATTGAATAGTTCTCTGTCGCGTTCATCTTATTTTTTAATTACATAGGCTAAGTTAGGAAAAAAATGAAATATAAGTCGCACGTATAGCTGGATAATTTGCAGGTATGGATATGCCTTTTATTTCGGACAGTTGTTCCCCATTTTACTACACTTTTTTTTGAAATGGAAGAATTTCGATGCATTTTTTAATGCGCATAAGTATTCATAATTAATAGTGTTAATTTTTTATTAATTAATGTCGGGTTTCAATAGTATGGCATAAAGTTTGGCTGTAAAGGATGCAACCATTTTGATGGGCTTTGTGGTTTGCAGTAACGCTATAAAATCACTTATCATAAAATAAACTAAGTATGGAATTGACTCACAGTCTTGACAAAGGTAATGAAGTAACATCTGGCGATGTACACACATTGTTACCGCGTGACGTTGAAGTTCAGAAGAAAGGTATTTCGATGAATTTTATCCTCGGTTTTTTTGTGTTTTTATATAAAACAGCAATTAAACCCTAACAAACCTCCACAATTGTGTAAGCTTTTGGGCTTATCACATCAAATGAACTCGCAGTAGTTTTTTCAACAACGATTGGATACCATGAGATTAGCCAAAATAAAAAGTCCAGGAAATTTTGGCTAATCTCCAGCCGGAGGCTAGGCTATTATTTCGGCCGTATGCTTCATCATGTTTCATGTTGTATCATGAAGTAATCATACTTAATGTATCATTTAGCTAGCGAGTAGTTTTAAGAGCGGGTCGATATATTCGCGATTATTACTCAATCTAGGAACCTTATTTTGCCCCCCGAGCTTACCGCGTGATTTCATCCATTTGTAAAATGTATCTTCGGGTGCATTATGAACGATGGGCTGGCGGAGAGCCATATCTTTAAAACGCTTGGCGTCATAATCCGAATTGATTTCACGGAGCTTCGCGTCTAATATTTCACAGAAACGCTTAAAATCATTGGGTTGTTGTTCAAATTCGATCACCCATTCATGTGCGCCAGCTTGGGCATCTTTAAAATATACCGGTCCTGCCGTATAATCTTTTATTCGAGCTTGAGTCAGTTTGCTCGCTTCGGCCAGTGCCTGTTCGGCATTGTCTACGATAACTTCTTCCCCAAAAGTATTAATGTATTGTTTGGTGCGTCCGGAGATCTGAAAACGATAAGGGGATAATGATGTAAATTTTATGGTATCCCCGATTTTATAACGCCAAAGACCTGCGTTGGTCGAGATGATCAATGCATAATTTTTACCTAGTTCAACCTGATCCAAGCGTAGCGTTGACGGATTTTCTTCCTGCATTCGCTCTGTAGGTAAAAACTCGTAATAAATACCATAATCCAACATGAGTAGGAGATCTTCCGAATCAGATTGGTCCTGTAAACCAAAATAGCCTTCTGAAGCATTATAATTCTCCAAATAATACATGTTGTCTGACGGGATCAATTTTTGGAATTGTTCACGGTAAGGTTTGAAGCTCACGCCCCCGTGTCCATAAAATTCGAGATTTGGCCATATCTCCAGTAAGTTGTCTTTACCTGTAATTTCAAGTATACGTTTGGCCATAACGATATTCCAAGTGGGTACACCTGCCAGGCTCGTTACGTTTTCTTTAAGCGTGATTTGAGCAATTTGCTCAATTTTTTCTTCAAAGTTTGGGTTTAAAGTTACTTCCATATTTGGTGTCCGTTTAAATTCGGCCCAAAAAGGCAGATTCCGAATGAGAATCGACGAAAGATCACCATAATAGGAATCTGGACTAAAATTGTTTATTTGTGAAGAACCACCGATAACCACCGATTTCCCTGTAAATACACGGTTTTCGGGCCTATTATGGCAATAGATTGTCAACATATCCTTCCCCCCCTGGAAGTGGCATTCTTCGAGTGCTTCTTCACTGACTGGAATAAATTTGCTTCGATCTGAGGTAGTGCCCGAAGACTTCGCAAACCATTTGATATCCGATGGCCACAGAATATTTTGCTCACCTTTAATCATACGATCAACATAACCCTTAATATCGTCGTAGTCCTGTATAGGGACACGTTCTTTGAAAATTTCAGGCGTTAATATACTTGTGTAATCGTATTTTTTTCCCCATTCTGTTGCTTCCGCAGTGGCAATTAAACTTTGAAACCATTCTTCTTGAACATCATGCGGATATTTCATGAAAAGTTCAATCTGGTGAATTCTTTTTTTCATGAACCAAGTAAAAATGGAATTTAATAAGGCCATAGGGGAGGTTTGTCTTTAATTTTTAAAATTTTTTCCTTCTTAACTCAAAATGTCGACCGAGATAAAATTTACGGGCAAGCTCATTATCCGCAATCTCCTCAGGTGTACCCGTCAGCATAATCTTTCCTTCGGTTAGCAGATAGGCCCTATCGGTGATTGATAATGTTTCCTGCACGTTGTGATCGGTAATTAAGATGCCGATATTACGGGTTTTGAGTTTGGCCACAATCGTCTGAATTTCTTCCACGGCGATTGGGTCGACCCCTGCAAAAGGTTCATCCAAAAGAATAAAGGATGGATTTGCAGCTAATGCCCGCGCAATTTCGGTACGTCGACGTTCGCCACCAGATAACAAATCACCTCTGTTTTTACGGACACGGTGTAGGCTGAATTCTGTGAGTAGTTCTTCCAGTTTTGCCAAACGTTCTTCTTTATTCGGATAGTGTATTTCTAATACAGCCAGGATGTTGTTTTCCACAGAAAGCTTCCGGAAGACCGATGCTTCCTGAGCGAGATAACCTATCCCACGTTGAGCGCGTTGGTACATCGCATCTTGCGTAATTTCCTGATCGTCGAGAAATACTTTACCTTCATTGGGCTTAATAAGACCAACGATCATATAGAAAGAGGTCGTTTTTCCAGCTCCGTTCGGGCCCAATAACCCGACGATCTCTCCCTGCTCTACAAAGAAAGAAACATCGTTGACAACGGTGCGCTGTTTATACTTTTTGATAAGATGTTCTGCCTTTAAAATCATCTTCGTGGAATATCTATTGTTGTGTAAATATATTTAATATCTTCTTACTCTTGCAATACTAATACTTAATCCCTTTGATGTTTAGCTGTAAGTTCTTTTTGTTGCGCCACACATTCTCTTCGATGCTGTAGCAGATATCGAAACTTTGTCCAGAATTGATATGCGTGATATGTTCTGCCAATCCAAAACCAATGCAGTCAAATGCCGGAGAGTCTTCCTGCACAATGGTCATCTTAAGATGATTGGTACCTACTATAAAGGCTTGTCCTACTGCATTTACCTTTTTACTGAGGAAAATAGGGGATTCATTTTGGGGACCGAATGGTTCAAATTGCTGGAGAATACGGAAAAACTTAGCGTCGATATCTTTCAGTGCTAACTTGGCATCTATCAAAATTTCTTGCGTCAGCATTTCTGGACTGATACGTCGTGATACCACTTCTTCAAAACGATCTTGGAAGAGGGTGACATTATCTAAGGACATGGTTAGTCCGGCAGCATATTTATGTCCGCCAAATTGTTCCAATAGATCGGCGCATTCGCTTAACGCTTCATATAAATCAAAACCCAATACCGAACGGCAGGAACCGGCGATATGACCATTTGTTTCGGTCAATATAATTGTCGGTCGGTAATATTTTTCGGTCAGACGGGAAGCGACAATCCCAATGACGCCTTTGTGCCAGTCGGCTTTATACAGTACGGTGGATTTGCGGCTTTTAAGTAGAGCGTTATCTTCAATGAGAGCCAACGCTTCTTCTGTGATTCTGAGATCGAAGTCTTTCCGCACATTGTTTTGATCATCAATGCTCGAACTGAAGTCTTTTGCTTCTTGCAGTGATTTGGAAATCAAAAGTTTGACGGCGTCCTTGGCATGATCTATTCTGCCCGCGGCATTTATTCGGGGGCCAATCTGGAACACGATGTCATTAACGGTAAAAATCTTCGTTCGGTTATTGGATAAGTCAATCAGCGCCTTCAATCCAACACAGGGATTCGTATTCAGTTTAATGAGGCCAAAGTGGCTGAGTATCCTGTTTTCACCGGTAATAGGAACAATGTCCGAAGCGATACTTACAGCGACGAGATCCAAAAACTGATAGCAGGCATTGATATCCATGCCGTTTGTCAATATAAAAGCCTGAATAATCTTAAAGCCGATTCCACAACCTGAAAGTTCTTTATAGGGATATTCACAGTCTATACGCTTGGGATCTAATACAGCATAAGCTTTAGGAAGCTCTTCCCCCGGAAGGTGATGGTCTCCGATAATGAAATCAATCCCCTTGCTGTTTGCGTAGTCTATTTTATCGATTGCCTTGATACCGCAGTCTAATGCGATAATTAAGCTGAAACCGTTTGCTGCGGCGTAGTCGATTCCTTGCGTCGAGATGCCATAGCCTTCGGCATAGCGGTCTGGAATGTAAAACTCCAGCTGGCTATGGAATTCCCTGAAAAAACTATAAACAACGGCTACAGCGGTTGTACCATCCACGTCATAGTCACCATAGATCAGAATTTTTTCTTTATTACCAATAGCCTGAATAATACGTGTAATGGCTTTTTCCATGTCACGCATCAAAAATGGATCGTGCAAATCCGATAATTGAGGTCTAAAAAACTGTTTAGATTCGTCAAAAGTCTCAATCCCTCTGCTCGCGAGCAACTCTGCCAATACAGGGTTTATGTTTAATTCCTCGCGCAGTTTATTGGTTATTTTGACATCAGTTTTAGATTTTAGTACCCATCTTTTTTGCATATCTTTGCACAATATTTTAAGTGTAAATATACGTTTTAAGGCTGGACTTACCTAATTCCTAAACCGGGTATTGATTCGCCGTTGCTTAACGTGCATATTCCCAATGTTTTAAATATGGTACAGGCTTATTCTTTATACGAAGGTTCTTTTTCGGTAGATAAAAGCAGAAAATTTGTTCCCTTTGATCCGTCACTAGATGACCCTCAGGACCGTCCGGGCGCTATGTTTATCGATGTTCATCCTTTCTTGATCCAAACCGATGCCGGACTCGTACTCTGTGATACTGGGCTTGGTTATACGGATAAAAATGGGCGGTTACAGCTGTATGATAACTTACATAAATTAGGATACCGGCCTGATGATGTAAAATATGTATTGATGTCCCATTTGCATAAAGATCATGCCGGTGGCATGGTGACATTTGAAAGTGGAACAGGTCGGATTGCATTTCCGGAGGCCGAATACATTGTGCAACGAGGTGAATGGGAAGATGCCTACTCGGGAATTTCCAGTTCATACCGGACCGAGATTTTTGATGTGATTCAACGCAGCGGAAATTTGGTACTGGTGGAAGGTGAGGGGAAAATAAATGATGAAATCAGCTATGCGCTTAATGGTGGACATACCGCACATCACCAGGCATTTCATATTCAAACGGATGACCAGCATTATTTCTTTGGCGGAGATGTATTGCCTGAGCCCGAAGAGATTTTCCATAACTATGTGGCAAAATATGATTTTGACGGCCGGCGCTCTAAAGCGTTACGTCAGGCGTACTGGGCAGAGGGTGCCCCGGCAGGCTGGGTCTTTTTATTTTACCATTCAAAAAATATCACGATCGGGCACAGTCAGCTCCGGGAAGATGGTACTTATAGGCTGATTGATGCTGCCTTGCGGGAATAAAAAAGGCGGGTCTATTGGGTTCATGGATACCGTGCCATAGGTAAGAATGTTTGTTTCCTGTGTTCTTTTTTGCTACTTTAGGGTAATTTGCGCCTTGTGAAGACATCCTGTTAGATATTGAACGATTCGTTTAAGATTTATTTTTTGGGTAGATTTGTGTTTTAGTAGCTAAGTAAGGATGCTGTTTTTTCTGTAAGTCTTTGTTTTATTGGCTGGAAAGCATCTTCAGTTTGCTTTCATAAAGTTCGTTTATAAAAAATTATGAAGGTTTTTTTATTATTGGTATATATTTTAAAAAGAAGATTATGTCTATTGTAAGAGAGTCCGATCTGATTGGAATTGGTAAAAAATTTCAAATTGAAACCGATGCGGGAGATAACATGGTTGTTGTTATCCATGACGATGGCAGACGGGAACTTTATCGTTATGATGACGAGGAGCATGAGTCACGTTGCGTGATGACACTTAATGACGATGAGTCCCGTCAGATTGCGGGAATCATCGGTGGATTATCTTACAAGCCGAAGGCTTTGGAGACGATTGAAGTTGCTCTGGACGATTTGCGCATTGAATGGTATAAAGTAGAGGGCAAAAATGAAGGTGCAGGAAAGACAATCGGGGAGTTGGAAGTTCGTCAGCGCACTGGTGCATCGATTATTGCTGGTATACGGGATGATGATACGGTTATTAATCCAGGACCATCTTATTTGATTAGCCCAGGTACGACACTGGTTATCGCGGGGAAAAAGAATAATATTAAACTTTTAAAGGAAATTTTACTGTAATTTATGCTATCACATACCTTAATTCTGGAAATTGGAATCGCTGTAGGACTTGTTGCCATTGTTGGCCTAATTGCCAATAAGCTTAAGTTTTCTGTTATTCCTTTTTTCATCATTATAGGAATGGTTTTGGGACAGCACGCCCCACAGGTCGGCATGGTGGATTTAACATTTACAGAAAGCAAGCCCTTTATCGATTTCATGGGCCGTTTGGGGGTTTTATTCCTACTGTTCTATCTTGGTCTTGAGTTTTCAGTCAATCGGCTTATTAAGTCTGGTAAAGCCATTGTGACAGGGGGAACCATTTATGTTTTATTGAACTTTACTTCAGGACTATTGATCGGTTGGTTGATGGACATGCCATTTAAGGAAATGATGGTGCTGTGCGGTATTATGACTAGTTCCTCGACAGCTATTGTTGCAAAAGTTCTGACTGATCTCAAACGTACTGCCAACCCCGAGACAGAGGTCATCATGGGCATGATTATGTTCGATGATTTGTTTATAGCGATGCATATCTCCTTTCTTTCAGGCCTGATTCTTACGGGGAGCAGCTCTTTTTGGACGGTGGCTGGAACTTCTTTACTGGCCTTGGGTTTTATATTGGCATTTTTGATTTTAGGCAGAAAACTGGTGCCTGCAATTGATCGTTTATTGAAGGAGAAAACCTCTGAATTATTTATATTGATCATCTTTGCGCTGCTTTTTATTGTAGCGGGATTTTCCGAAACGATACACGTTGCAGAGGCTATTGGTGCATTGATGGCTGGATTGGTGCTTGCAGATTCTCAATACATTAAAAAAATTGAATCCATGGTACTGCCCTATAAAGATTTTTTTGGGGCCATGTTTTTCTTTAGTTTCGGATTATCCATTGATATTATGTCGTTAGGAGGTGCCGTTTTTTGGGCTTCGATCGCAGCGTTGGTAACCATGATGGGTAATCTTGCTTCGGGATATTTTGCGGCTAAATTTTCGGGCATGAAGCCTAAAACTTCTTTTGATATCGGCTTTACCTTATCTGCGCGGGGCGAGTTTTCTATTATCATGGCAAATATTGGTAAAGCGGGGGCTTTATTACCAGTGATCCAATCCTTCGTGGTTGTTTATGTCCTTATTCTTTCAATTGTATCGCCCCTATTAACTAAAGAGTCGCGAAAGCTGTGGAAAACACTTTTTGGAGCGGATCCCAATAGTGCTAAGCCCTTAAAGAAGCTGAGCGATCTGGAAAATAATCAGAAGCTTTAGAGTTACAAAAATCCTAATTCTAGTTTTGCTTCTTCCGACATCATGTCTTTGGTCCAAGGCGGATCAAATGTCAATTCTACCAATGCTTCTTTGATGCCTTCGATGGCAGCAACTTTTTCCTGAACTTCATTCATGATTTCGCCTGCCACCGGACAGCCTGGAGCAGTGAGTGTCATCACAATCTTTGCAATACCTTCTTCCTTCGTAATGATTTCATATACAAGTCCCAAATCTACAATATTTGCAGGTTTGAGTTCAGGATCATAAATCGATTCCAGTACAGTCTGTATCTGCGGCGCTAAACCTAGTTTATCTAATACGATGATACTCATTTATTCCGTTTTTTATCGTGAATAGCGTCCTGATAGATCGCCAATAATTTTCTTTTATTTATTTCAGGTGTAAAATTACTAAAATAGTAAGTACTGCAGGTCTTTCTTATCTCATCTTTTTCATCTTTCATTTTTGTACTCCATGCGGTCAAAGAGCGGATGATGTCATTTTTATTGTGAGGATCGAAGGTCAGCCCTGTTTTGCCGGGAGCAATCAATTCGGGAAGCGGCCCAATATTGGAGCAGAGTACGGCTGTGCCTACAGAGTAAGCTTCAAGAATTGTAATTGGCATGCCCTCGAAACAAATGGAAGGAACGAGCAATGCTTGTGCATTTGCTACCAAGGGCAAGATTTCATCCCTCTTTTTAAAGCCAAGGTAGGAAATATTAGGTTGACCCTTGATGCGTCGGTTTACTACCGCTTCGAGCGGTCCCCCGCCAATGATCTGTAGTTTAAAATCTGTCCCGATAAAAGCATCTATCAGATTTAATATGCCCTTTTCTTCTGAAAGACGACCGACGTAGATGAAGTAGGGAGGGGTAACGTTGGGCACTATTGTAGTAGGGAAGACAAAGTTTGGTTTAACAACGAATAAGTGAGGTGAAAGGTTCAGCGTAGATTTAACAAATATTTCTTTTGCAAAGGAGCTTAAATTGATGTAGCGATTTACTTTTTTCCAAGTCCCAATTTTACGGTGAACCCAATAATTCAAAGCTAGGATAAATGTTTTTACCGTAGAGTTATTGAATGCTTTTTGTCGCACAGCAGTCCAAGGGAAGTTCTCATGGATTGAGTCCAAAAAAAGGTGATTGTGGTGATACAGCGTGGCCGATGGGCATAACAGCCGGAAGTTATGGAGCGTCATGACCTGTGGGATTCCGAGTTTGGCGATGGTACGCACGATAACTGGACCAGCTGCATAATGTGTATTATGTATGTGAACGATATCTGGTTTAAAGGTATTTATTTTTTCCTTGACACGTTGCGCAGCGAAAATATTCCAAAAGGATCCCACTGTCTGTAGGGCTCCCCTCCATCCCTTTTTATTCTGGAAAGTGACCGTGAGGACTTCATGATCCTGAGCAAGGAGGGAAGCTTCCTGCTGAAACACAGTGTCTTCACCACCAGGATCTTGGTAAAATGTATGGATAATCAGTATGCGCATAATAAAATACTTGTACAAATGTACAATTTTGGGGCGACTTCCTTTAAAGGGACAAAATTGCCATTTCTATCCGATTATTGCTATATTCGCAAGATTCGATCGTAAAGATATATGCAACATTTACAACAACTCGTGATGGAGGCGATAGAGACAAGTAAATTTCCTGAGACACCATCCAATTTATATGATCCAATACGGTATATTTTGACTTTGGGCGGAAAGCGGGTTCGACCTGTACTGACCTTGATGGCGGCCGAATTATTCGGTATGCGGGACATGGCCGATATTATACCTGCCGCCAAAGCAGTGGAGTTTTTTCACAACTTTTCGCTAATCCACGATGACCTAATGGATAAGGCTCCCTTAAGAAGAGGTAAAACGACAGTTCACGAGAAATGGGATGCTAATATTGCCATATTATCTGGAGATGGATTGTTGGTTAAAGCCTATGAGGAAATCTCAAAATGTAATCCCGTTTATCTACCTGCAACGTTGAAAATTTTAAGTAAAGTTGCCATGGAAGTATGTGAGGGCCAACAATTGGATATGGATTATGAAAGTCGGAGTTCGCTATCGATGGCTGAATATTTGGAGATGATCCGCCTGAAAACTTCCGTGTTATTGGGTGGAGCATTGCAATTAGGTGCTATTCTGTCAGGAGCAGATGAACAGCAACAGCAACTGATTTACGATTTTGGTGAGAATGTGGGTTTAGCATTCCAGTTACAAGATGATATTTTGGATGCTTACGGCGATCCGGAAACCTTTGGAAAGATCGTTGGTGGTGATATTCTGATCAATAAAAAGACGTTTTTATTGGTGAAGCTGATGGCCGTGATTTCGCAAGAAGATAAACCCATTTTGAAGAATTTGTTGGAAGCTCCTGCTGAGGATACTCCATCAAAAATAAAGGATATGCTTGCGTTGTATGGGAAATATGAAATTAAAGCAGCTGCTGATAAACTTAAGGATAGCTATACACAGCGGGCTTTTGAAAAAATGGAAGCTTTAAATGTACCAAATCATCGCAAGGAACCGTTATTAGTTTTAGCAAATAACCTTTTGGTGCGGCAGCAATAAGTATTAATTCTTTTAAAATTTGTATCTTGCCGTTAAATGGTTATTTTATTATAAAATAATTAAGTAAATTTTTAGATTACGTTCATGGAGCCTTTAAAGATCACCGTATTTCAAGCATACCTATTCTGGGAAAATATAGAGAAGAATCTAAATAATCTCGCGTTGAGGCTTTCCGCATTGCGCGAAAAAACGGATGTTATTATTCTTCCTGAGATGTTTAATACAGGCTTCACAAATAATGTTAAGAAATGCGCCGAACCCGCAAACGGACCTACCACAAGATGGCTATTTGAGATGGCTAGTTCGCTTAATTGTGTTGTCGCAGGTTCTTTAATCATTGAAGATGGTGGGAAATATTATAATCGTTTTGTGTGGATGTTTCCGGATGGCAAATATGTAAAATATGACAAACGCCATCTCTTTGGATTATCGAAAGAAAATGAATACTTCGAACCGGGCAATGAACGCATTTTAGTAGATATCAAAGGCTGGAAAATTTGTCCAATGATCTGTTATGATCTTAGATTCCCTGTTTGGTCTAAAAATCAAAATGGTGCATATGATATTTTAGTATATACGGCCAGCTGGCCTGACAAGCGATCTGCGCATTGGAGAGCCCTTATTCCAGCACGTGCGATAGAAAATCAAGCCTATGTTGTTGGTGTAAACCGCGTTGGGCATGACGGTAATGATGTTTATTATTCTGGCGGTTCGATGTGTATATCTCCTTTAGGGGATGTAGTGTATTACAAACCGGAAGATGAAGACTTATATACATTTACCTTAAATCCGAATGATTTACTGGAAGCTCGTGAGAAATTCCCTTTCTTGAAAGACTCTGATTCGTTTACTATCAGCTAACTCCCTTTTAATTAGGTATAATTGCAAGCAATAATTTTGGTCGTATACTTTTTATTTGCTAAATTCAATCTGGCATAAATCAAATTTTGATGATTTATCAACATCTACTGATGACATGTTGATAAATTTTGTTTGAAGAAGCTATACTAAAGCGTAATTTAGGCTAACTATTAGCCACAATACGTTTAGCTTTTTTTTACATCATATGAAAGACAGCATTTTATTGCTATAATAAGTTGCGTAAACAACCATAACCATTATTATATGTTGCACCAAGATTTAGTATCACAAGAGTATTTTTATAATTTCCTAACGGGTAAATATTCCATTGCAGTTATGCGAAGGTTACAGCGTAATCTCCGGGAGGCCGGTTTAAGCATTACTTCTGAACAATGGAGTATCATGTATAACCTTTGGGTAGAGGAAGGGCTTACCCAGCAAGAGTTAGCTATTCGTACATTTCGAGACAAGCCGAGCGTGACTCGGCTAATAAATAATTTGGAACGGGTCAATCTGGTTATTCGCGTGAATGATAAAAACGATAGACGTTCTAATCTGATCTATTTGACAAAAACGGGAAGAAAGATGAAGGATGAGGGCATGAAGCAAGCTAGAAATACAATTGAACAGGCCTTAGAGGGGTTGAACGATGATCAGATTGCTGTCTCAAATATGATTTTACATCGTGTACTCTTTAATCTAGAATAGTTTTTATGTTCGGCTCCTGAATAAGCAAGCCATAAAAAAGTCCCCTATGCTGATTTTACATAGGAGACTTTCTGTTTTATTTAAACAATATCGCTTAATCTTCGAACAGCTTACTTTCGAAATCTGTGCGGCTGTTGACCAATTTACCTTCATTTCCGAAATAAATTTCCTGAAAGCTTAGTGTCCGTATCGCATCCACTTTACGATAAAATTTATCTGCCGATACATCAGACAGTGTTTTGAATCCGCAAGCTTCCATAATTTCGACAGTAGCACGTAAGGTGTTACGATGGAACTGAGCGACACGCACATATTTATCGTTCACGTCTAGTCCTTTGTAGAGATGTGGTTGTTGTGTCGCCACGCCAACTGGGCAAACGTCTTCATTACATTTCAGTGCCTGGATGCAACCCAAAGCGAACATCATACCGCGCGCGCTATAACATGCATCTGCTCCTAGGGCGATAACTTTTAGAATGTCGAACCCAGTGACGATACGGCTGGATACGATCACTTTGATATGTTTTTTTAGACCAAAGGAAATTAAGGTTTTTGTGACAAACGCCAGTGCATCATAGAGCGGCATACCTAAATTGTCCGTAAACTCAAGTGGCGCTGCTCCGGTACCACCTTCCGATCCATCTACAGAGATAAAATCTGGAAAAATCTGTGTATTTTGCATCGCATGACAGATATCCATAAACTCATGTTTATCTCCGATACAGATCTTAAAACCGATAGGTTTTCCACCAGACAATTCACGCATATGCTGTATGAAGTGCATCATTTCTGTTGGCGAAGCGAATGCACTATGCGCTGGAGGTGACATGACGTCTGTTCCGGGAATAACGTGACGAATGGCAGCAACCTCAGGTGTATTTTTTGCAGCTGGAAGGATACCTCCATGACCTGGTTTAGCACCTTGTGAAAGTTTCAACTCAATCATCTTCACGTTTTCACGGTTTGATTTCTCCTTGAAAAGTTCGGCATCAAATTTTCCTTCTTTATTACGGCACCCAAAATAACCTGTACCAACCTGCCAAATTAAATCACCGCCATTATTATGATAGTCACTGATCCCCCCTTCACCGGTGTTGTGAGCAAAATTTTGAAGTGCAGCGCCTTTGTTTAAGGCCGTTATCGCGGTTTTGCTTAAAGCACCGTAACTCATTGCTGAAATGTTGAACACACTTAAACTATAAGGCTTTTTACAAGCCGAGTTTCCAACCGTAGTGCGGAGGTCGTGGTTCTCGATATGACAAGGGAAAACAGAGTGCGCTGCCCATTCGTTCCCGACAGCCTGCGGATCAGTCTGCATACCAAATGCGACAGTTTCGCGTTGGTTTTTTGCACGCTGGTATACGATCGAACGCTGTCTTCTGTTAAATGGACGTCCATCCATGTCTGATTCCCAAAAATACTGTCTCAATTCAGGACGAATAGATTCAAAAACATAACGGAAATATCCAACCAAAGGATAATTGCGCAAGATGGCATGTTTGGTTTGGAAACTATGATATAGTGCTATCAATAGCAGCGGAAATGGTATGATGAGCAGCCAAAACCAGCTTGATGTAAATATAAATCCAAATGATAAGATGATCAAATTAATCACTATCATTATTGAAAGAATGAGTTTTCTAACTTCCATAGAAAATACGATTATTTATTTTTGATTCGCTATTTTTAATTTTAGCCCAACTGATTATTATAGTACTCAATTAGCATTCCAAAACGCGCTTTTGGACGAAGCAAATGTACTAAAGTTCCCTAAGTAAATAGCTATATTCACCCGTTTGGAGTAAGTTTTGATAAGTTTATAACCGTTTCTAACAAACTATTTTCTTTTAGTAATCTCCTGCGATAAAAGTTGATAGATTTGCTGTAAATCTGGTTTATTGCTAATAAATTGCAAATGTTTTTGCATTGTTGTGCTGTCTTGCCGGATGGCTGGTCCTGTCTGAACTGTTATCGGAATATGATTTTGAGCTTTTTCTGCCGTCTCCCGGATGATTGGCTTGATCAGATCAAAGGATAAGTTATTTTCGTTGAGGAGCTCATACGCCATCTGATAGAGGATGTTCGAAAAATTATTGACCATGACCGAAGCAAGATGAATAGCTAAACGCTGGTGTGAAGTACAATATAAGCTGTGCGGGCTTAAGTTGCGTGCGAGCTGGAGTATCATTGCGCTATTGTCATCCGTATTACCTTCAACACAAAGCGGAACGGTGGAAAAATCGACTGCTTTATCTTTAGATAAAGACTGTGGTGGATAGATGACACCGGCGTTCTCAAATCTATTGAGTACGGCCAGATCTGTTGCGCCTGAACAGTGGATAACAATTCCTTTTAAATTTTCAGGTAGCGCTTCTACTACCGGTATGATAGCATTATCCGCAACCGCAATGAGGTAAAGGTTGGCATTTAAGTCAAGTTCAGACAGCTGGTCAATTGCCGCGCAATGAAGATCAAAGGCCAATGCGTCTGCATTGGCCTTTGTTTTACTATAGATCTGAACGATATGCTGTCCTATTTTTTGAAACTGTCGTGCGAAGTGTGTGGCTGCATTTCCGCTTCCTAAGATCACAATGTTCATTATTTCAATGCTTTTCGTTTTTCCTCTTTATTTCTTCTCACAATGGACATGATAAAGCCAATTGTCATGACAATTGTGCCACACCAGAAAAAGTTTATATAGGGGAATTTAATGGCTTTAAATACGACCCATTTTTTTTCTGGAAGGGGTTTTTGATAAACCATAATTTCCAGTTTATCTTTGTCGGGCTTAATACCCGTAAATCTGAATTTAAGTCCTTGTTCATTGACATCTTTATTGAAGTCATAAACCCCGCCATCTTTAATGAGGTAGATAGGTTGTACCTCATATTGTTTGTTATCGGCGGAAAATACTTTTATTTTCAATCCAACCATGACATCATTGGGACCCTTTGGAATTTTCTCTAGGTGAGCTTCTTTATTTAGGCCTTCAATGACATAATAGCCATTACGATAGCGTAGCGTATCGCCGATATTTACCTGATATGTCGCTGGCTCCTCGTAGTCTTCGAAACCAGTTTTCTCTTCTGCCGAAACTTTCGCATGTGTAGCCTGACTTTCAGCTGCCGCAGCAGTAATCAGTGTATATACATCATGTGTAATATAATGTTTGGTCGCTGGCGTGCCAATCAAACCACCCATTTTTGCATTGTTTTGAGCAAAAGGTTGCAGAACGAATTGCTCCTTTACTTTTCCCGTTTCTTCGTCGATTCGTTCATATTTTATTTTATAAAACGTATTTGGAGCAACGATGCTGTCGCCGATATAGGTGATTTTGTATTCGCCCATCTGTACCGGTTCACCCTCGGTCAAGAATAAATTTTCGCCGGGTTTCTCAACTTTGTCAAACCCTGATACAGCGATGTATCCTGTATTGTTAACAGAAATGACCTCGTTGGTTGCTGCAGCGACCATGGCACCGATCAGCAAAAGTCCGAAACCAATATGAGCTACGGAAGAGCCCGCAAGCTTCCATTTACCTTTGACAGCATCTCCCAATACGCGGATATTAGCTAAAATACAGAAAATACTTGCGAAGGTGATTAAAATATAGATCAGGTTGGTATAAGTCTTCGTCAAATAAACTACACCAGCGGTTAATATAAGAGACACGACCAATGATGCCACAGTAGACGCCAAAAACTTGCGGCTGTCGGTACGTTTATATTTTAAAAATTGCGTAAATCCGGTTAGGATCATAACGATAACAGCAAAGCCTGATTGCCATTTGTTATAATGTTGTATCGGATCTAAAGGCGGGGCTACTTTGGTTCCAAAGATCTTGTTAAATACCGGAATTGATGTTGAAGCGATGATCTGTGCACAGGCAACAGTTAATACCAAAGCGCCGATAAACATCCAGAATTCTCTTGAATAGATATCTTCATCCTTTTCTGTAATCGGCATTTCTTTCTTTTTAACTGTCAGAAATACCACCATGATAACTAAAAATACGACATTGAACAAAATCAGTTGTCCGCTCATTCCCAAATCGGTAAAAGAGTGTACTGAAGTTTCTCCGAGCACACCACTTCGCGTGAGGTAAGAGGCATAAATCACCAGTACAAAGCTGATCATCGCTAAAAAAGTAGCGGTGAAGTAGGAATGGCCAGAATTTTTGTAAGCGACCATGACGTGTACCGCTGCAATCAACGTAAACCATGGAATAATGGATGCATTTTCTACGGGATCCCAAGCCCAGAAGCCGCCGAAGTTAAGTGCTTCGTAAGCCCAGAATGAACCCATGATAATACCAGCTCCTAAAATCATCACAGCAAATAGTGCCCAGGGAAGTGCAGCATTGATCCATTCCTTGTAACGTTTGGTCCAAAGGGCGCCCGTTGCATAAGCAAAAGGAACAATCATAGACGCAAAGCCAAGGAACAGTGTAGGCGGGTGAATTACCATCCAGTAGTTCTGCAACAAAGGGTTTAGACCATTACCGTCTTTAAGTAGGGACAAATAGTTTGCTTCCTTTAGGATAGGGAAATCCATTGCATCGCGCAGGAGGATAAATGGAGAGCTTCCGATGCGTAAACCCAGTAACTCAATCCCTATAATCATCGAGGCTAAAAATGCCTGACACAACATCACGAAGGTCATGACGGACGTTTCCCAGCTCTTGGCTTTAAATAGTAATACTGCGCCTAATACGGTTTGCCAGAATGTCCATAGCCAAAAGCTTCCTTCCTGCCCTTCCCAGAAACTGGAAATGATATAATAAGTCGGTAAGTCTCTCGAAGAGTGTGCAAAAGCGTAATTATATTCAAAATAGTGATTGTAAATAATATAAAATAAAGTTGCGCCGACAGCCACGACTGAGACAGCATTAACCCAGAATGCGATGCGAGCAATTTTTTTCCATGAAGTTTCTTCAGGAGTTTTAGTCGCGAAAAAATAAGCAATACAAGATAGAAGTGCGGCACCAAAAGAAAGAACAATAAAGAACTGTCCGATCTGCCCGGGTAGCAGGTGCTCACCAACGTAATTAACGTCCATTGAAAATTGATTTTACGAATTAATTATTGAAAGCAGTCGCATTGATCTCGGTAACGACCGATTTATCGTTATATTTTGACGGACATTTCATTAAGATCTTACTTGCCCTAAACACATTTCCATCCATTTTACCGGTCAATACAATTTGCTCTGAACGTTCAATATCCTGAGGTTTGGCACCCTTAAAAATCACTTCACACTCTGTACCATCATTGTCGTACATGAAAAACGAGAATCTGTTGGCGTCGGTCTTAGGGTCATAATGAAGCGCTTTTTCCTTATTTAATTGACCTACCACGTACAGTTCGGTTTTCTTTTCCTTAGCTTCGGTAAATGTCGAATACGTACTTGAATCGGTGTAGATAACAAGTATCATGGCAATGGCGACAGCGATGATAGCGATTAGAATAATTGAACTTTTTTTCATTGTATTTACTTATTTATAAGTGTTTGACTCCATCGAAAACATAAATCGTTTCACTCGGTTTCGTTGTTCTTGGTGACGATGTTAACTGGGTAAAATATTTAGATTACTTCTTATAAAAATCCCGAATTTCTTACATTTGACACCTAATCGAATGCAAAATTACAAATAGATTCGCTAAGAAAGGAATAATGCAACTTTTCCATATTATTTATATCTATTCTAAATAGTTTAAATTAGTTTGAAAAATATGACGTATACCAATGCTTTTCAATAATTTGATGTATGATTTGCTTTTTTGGTTCCAATGATTTCGCATGAATTTTACAATTGCCTGTTAATATGAGTGTAGGTTTGCGATCCTTAGGGCTCCTGTTGCCCCTTTTATTTTCGTGTTTTCTTGTGTTTGGGCAGGTGAAATTCCGTAATCAGGAACTTTCCATTCAAAACGATAATGATGTTTACCTCTTGGTGGGGCAGGATAGGTATTATACGAATGGTATCAATGTCAATTATCGCGTGGCAATACGGAATGGGAGCAACGCGGAGATCTCCAATACTGTATTGGACTTTGAACTTGGACAACGAATCTATAACGGCATTAGCATGCTGGACTATCGTCGGCAAAATAGGACATATGACCGGCCTTTTGCAGGTTACCTTTATTTGAGCGCAGGTGCAACGCGGTTTCTAAAGGCGGATCAAGTTGTAGAAGTAAAGGTGGAATTTGGGCAAATCGGCTCCAGATCCTATGGTGAAGAAGCACAGAAGTTTATTCATCATCTTTTTGGACTGTATGAGGCCACAGGTTGGGAAACGGAGTTGCGCAATGCATTTGGTGTGGATATGCAGGCTAAATATCTTAAAGGAATTTACCGGAATGATTCGCAGTCCTTCGATCTTGGCGTGATGGGAAGAGGTGTGCTGGGCATGAACAATACCAATATCGAGGCAGGAATTCCGATACGTGCAGGTAAACTCAAATCGTACCATGCTTCGACCTTTACCCGTGGACATCTGACGCAGGCCATAAGTAACAACGAAAAGGAATGGTACTTTGTCTATCAACCTAGTTTGATTCGGGTTTTTTATAATTCCACTATACAAGGGGGATTGGGGAAAGATGATCCGATTGGTGGATTATATCAGATTGAACCTTGGATGCTCAGTCATCGCGTCGGATTCAACTGGGCTGACCATAAGGTTAATTACGGCATTAATTATATTTTCAATTCCAAGGAGCTTAAGTCTGTATTCCATCGACATCAATACGGACAGTTATTCTTTGCTTACCGCTTTTAGTGCATTTGGCAAAGACCATTTCCACTGATATTAACCCATGGACTGACCTTGGGCTGAATAACTTGTATTTTCAGGTCTTAAACTTGATTTGCTATTATAGGATCTGCCAATTTCTGTCCGATTAGCCGAGTAGTAAGCATTGCCGCGACCGTATCGCCGGTCGCGTTGAGCATCGTCGCCAACGGATCTACCAATGTCGCAATGATCATAATTGAAGGAATGACCTCAGTCGGCATTTGATAAACCGATATGATGAGCATCTCACCGATATATCCCCCGTTTGGAATACCGCCGGCAACGATGCTGACCAACAAGGTGATCCCCACCGCCATGATCATATTGCTTGGTTCAAAGAACTCTTGTCCACTCAACAGCAGCGCAATGTAAATTTTAAAGATACAGGCGATGGCCGAACCATGTTTATGTAAGGTCGTGCCCAAAGGGATGACGACGCTGGCTACCGTATCGGGTATGCCAATTTGTTTTGCTGCCAGTAAGTTGGCCGGCATGGTCGCAAGACTGCTGCAGCTGCTGAGGGCAGTCAGCGAAGGTAAAATATTGTTTTTCCAATAGCGTTTGACACCTTTGAGCCCAGATGCAAGAAAGGCAAAAACACTAAATACTATGAAGAAGTAGAGTACCCCAAAGATATAATAGAGGCCAATGGGTTTGGCATAGAAGCCAAACAGCTGTGGGCCAAGGGTACCGACTTGATAGGCAAAGTAAGCGCCGAGACCTATCGGAGCCAGTTTCATGACCATGACCAGTAAATTGCCCATGACGGCATTTCCGGAGTTGATGAATTTTCGGAATATATCAGCGGAAGCGCCAGATCTGCGTGTGGCGATGCCTACTAAAAATGAGAATATCACAAAGGCAAGCATATTCTGCCGGGATAAGAGACTGGAAAATTCACTAACAGTCAGGAATCGAACCATTTTTTCACCCCAGGAATCATGAATGGCTGTATCCATGATATTGTTTGCCTGTTCGATGGCGAGCGGAGCGTCTACGGGAAATAGGTAGAGGAAGAATATGGTCGATACTCCTGCAACGACAATACCGAGAACAAATACGAATGACATCATGCCAATAATTCTGCCCAACACACTGTCACCTTCAATATTGGCGACAGATGAAGCTATTGCGAAAAAGACCAAGGGTATAACACTGACGAAGAGCAGGTTTAGAAAGATATCCCCAATTGGCTTAAGGTTATCCACAAAATGTGGGAAAAAGATGCCAATTAAACTTCCGATACTGATGCCAAGAAGCAGCAGTAAGATGCTGCCGTAGTTCTGTATAAAAGTTTTTGCCGAGTATGCCATTAGGTTCAGTGATTGTTTCGTGTTTACGGCGCTAAAATAATCTTTTTATCCATTATTTTCATTTTACGCTTTGATAAAGATTAATCGGAGTTTATTCGAACTGGCTTTTTATCTTTGAACGAATCTTCTGATAGCATACCGTCGCGGTTGCAGGGAGAAAGGTGGAATATGGAGGCGTTTTGTGTCGAGTGTGTCCGAAGATTCATGAAGACCTTATTGATGTCTTGTTGGGGGAGGGAGATAAGGTTATTAGATTTTTAATAATGAGTATGAGAAAAATGAATTTTGTAACGACCGGAGATGGCTCGAAGACATTGTACAATGCCGAGATCGGCGAATGTTATCATTCAAAGCATGGGGCCGTACAGGAAAGTAAGCATGTTTTTATCAAAACAGGTTTGGATCACTATGTGCAAAAGACAGGGGCTTCGGATGTTGCTATCCTGGAAGTAGGATTTGGTACCGGACTTAACTTTCTTCAGACAGCCGATTTCATTCGGGACAAGCCATTTCAGATAGACTATGTAGGAATTGAAGGTTTCCCTTTGCCACTTACGACCATTGCCGAGACAGGATATAACGAGACCGTGAATCCAACAGTGTGGTCAGCTTACCTGAATTGCTATGAAGCGGCATTGCAGCAGGAGGTGCAAGTTCATGAACGTTTACGACTCACTATTGCTCATACTTTATTGATGGATTTTCAAACAGAAAAACAATTTGACGTCGTGTATTTTGATGCTTTTGCTGCCATACATCAGCCCGAAATGTGGAACGATGCGGCATTAGCACATGTCGCGCAGTTTGTTAAACCTGGGGGAGTCTTTGTGACTTATGCGATTACGGGTAATCTTAAACGTAGTATGAAATCTTTGGGCTTTTCTATTGAGAAGGCTCCCGGCGCACCTGGAAAAAGGGAAATGTTACGGGCGACAAAGCTTTAAGAAGCTTACTGTCCTATATGTCTATGGGAGAAAGAGAATATAAATTAGTATGCGCGCACTAAGACGGTTGGAATGAGCGATGGTATGTCGGTGACAGGTGATAGCAATAACTAGTTGGGTAGAAATAAAAATCAAAATGAGAATAGCACAGATCTTAGCTAAACAGAGTGAAACTAAGCTTACACAAGCTAAAAAACTCATCGTTCGTGAATTGGAAGAAGTTGAGGTAAAAGGAAATTTTGTGGCTTATGTAGATGAGGGGGAGGAATCTTATGATATTAATGTCCAGTTGGATAAAGAAGTTGTTGTCGGTCATTCTTGCGACTGTGGGCGTAGGGATAGTTATTGTATACATCAGATCGCCATACTTCTGATGCTCTCGTCAGAAAAGGAGAGCCCTTCAGCTACGAAAAAAAGCAGTAAGCCAGCCAAGGGAAAGAAGGTGAAGGAAAGTGAACAACTACTACTCATGTTAGAACAGGAAGTGTTAGCCTCCTGGCTGTTGGAGCTTTTCAAATCCAATAAAGATATTGAATTACAGTTTCTGATGAAATTCGGGAAAAATAAGCAGGAATATAAAGAGACAGATGTCGCTAAGATTTTAAAAGATACTGTTGTTTCAGTAGTAGGCAAGCGGAAGAAGATAGAAGCGTCAGAAGTTAAAAAAATAGTACAATTATGGGAAAAGGCACTTGAGCCTTTTTGGGAGTATTTAGCCTTGAATATAGGAAATGAAAAGATCATCCATCTGTTGTCGGCAGTCTACAATACTGTTTTAGATCTTGAATATAGCATTTTCTATACCGGTACGCGTTTTAGAAAGTTTATTGAAACCGGAAATTTGAAAATCGCTGGAATCATTGCTCATGTTGATTCTGACATACAGTGGGTCGCATTGACCAATGCGTATTGGGATAAAATGTGGGCGGCGGAAAACGCACAGGGGGGTATGTTGGAGTTGTTTATACAGATCTATGAAAGTTCTTCCATAGAACGGAAACGTTTACTGGCCGACAAAATAAAAGATCTGATCATCTCCCTGTTAGAAGGGCGCTATCACATGTCCGTAGCGGTTGATAGCTTCTTTTTAGATGTATTGCTTGAGAATAATATGTTTGACGACAGTGCTGATTATTTTGTACCCCGCCAATGGGAAGCTAAGTATAATTTGAAATTAATAGAAGCAATAAGAGGTCATGATCCCAACAAAGCGATTGATTATTGCAACAGGGTGATCGCTGGCAATGTAAATTCAACTTATAATGATCCTTTTTTGGAGATTTTAGAGGACATATACGCGAATAGTGGAGATTTTAGCAAGCTTGCCTCTATTAAAATGGAAAAATTTTCAAGTGCTCCGAATATTGTTGATTACGTTTTTATCATGGATCATTCCAACGATGAAGAGCTCAATAAGAAATTTAGGACGAGGACATTGAGTATGCTTCGCAATAATATGGAATATGCAGGGTATGATGAGCTGTATTTCAGGATATTGGAATATGAAAAGAATTATAAAAAAATGCTTGAGGTGATAGATTATCGTGTTCGTCCTTCTGTACTGCTGAAATTTTGGAAATATCTTTATGCCCACGATAAGCTAAGATTCTTGCGTGCTATCGCAGCTAATGTACAGATTGATTATCGTACGGATCCATCCGCACTTGAACAACTGATTCTCAAGATAACCGATAATTATGAAAGCGATGTCATTAAGATATTGTTCAAGCCAGACGCGTGGTCGAGCCATCAACGAACTTTTAAGGCAATGGTCTATAGTAGATTGGAGAGTCTGAAATAATATTTATTTCTAAACTTTTTAATCAGGCTGAAATTGTTTAGCAATTAATTTTCATCGATCTCTAAAGTATATGCGGTAAATATGTGGGTTATTTATCGCAAAAAAGCGGAGAATAAACTGCTTATTCTCCGCTTTTCATAAACTTCGTGGATTTATATCATTAATTCCGTCTGATAACATTCCATATCAAATCGCTTTAGATAATGGATTATTTATTCTTTAGCAGCCTTTCTAAATACTCCACCTTAGCTTTTTCGGCTTCTAAAAGGCGTTCGTAGAGCCTTTTATTTTCTTCATATGCTTCGATGAGTTTATCAAGCGGATTAAAGTTCGGATGTATATTTATTGCATTTAGTGTAGATGTGTCGTGGCTTGTAAAAGTGTTATTTATAATATTAAACACTGCTTCTTCATCAAAATTCTCAATGGCTTCAGGCGTAACACCTAATGCTTCCGCTACCTGAGCCAATAGACTTACTTCTATCTCAGGACTACGCTCCATATTGGATACAGCTTGTTGGCTTACACCCAATTCGAATGCTAAAGCCTCTTGTTTCATTCCCCTAAGTTCGCGGATACGACAGATTTTTCTTCCTATATGGTTTGTTGCGCTGGTTGTACTCATAAATCCAAAGTTAGCAAATATTAAGTGTTTAAGATACGAAATATCTTTAGATGGTACAAAACAAGAAATCCTAGTGTGATACAAACTATGCTAGGTATTTTACAAGTGGTTTTGGTTCGGTACGTAGATAGAGATGTGTTTATTTGTGCAAATCAAAATAGACTTGATATGAAGAAGAAAGGTAAAAGCAAGGTTGTAACGGTAGACATGTATCATAAGTATGCCGAAATCGACGAAATGTATGGTTCAAAGGTTAGAGACCTCAAATTGGATATTCCAAGTAATCTCAGAATGTTATGTGCGATACTCCATGTTAAAGTAGAAAAACTGTTAAACGACTTTATGTGGATGTTAAGCTATTCCCATCATAACTCAGCTACTGCTAAACAACGGAGGCTGCTAATAAATTTTTTCTTGCTTGCGAATATGGACTGCCTATGTATTCCAAAAAGCAGATCAATCAAATGTTTGGTTAACTAAAGGCTAAGCGGAAACACTAAAACAAATCAATATCGCTGATAAGGTAGAAAATAAAATGTAATATTATGGACAATTTATATCTCAAAAATCCGGAATGTGAATTAGAGCCCCAGTGGTTCTTCTTAGAGGGCGGAATAGTAGAGGCTTTTGAGTTTGAAAGCTTTGAGTCGTTTCGCGAAAGACTATGGAATTTATTCCAAGAACTAACATCCAGATCTCAAAAAACGGATGAAGAGCAGCGTCAATTAACGACGACTTTAGATAAACTTATTCTGCTCGTTAAGGGATGTCACTATTTTTTACACCATAAAAAGCGGTTGAACTATGAAGAAGAATGGATAGATATTAAATGGCTAAAAAACCCTTATCGCTGTTTGAAAAAATATCGGCATCAGGATGACGAAAAGCTCAATCATCATTTGGCACATTTCGATTATAACTTTACCCAGTTAAACCGAGAAGAGGTGCAAAACTTCACGGTGCCTTTCAGAATTTTTTTTTGCAAATGGATTTATCGTCTTGGCTGAATCTTTTTGATGATTACAAAGAATGTATAGCGAGAAATGAAAGTTTATATGAATGGACCGTAGATGATACTCCGCTAAAAACTTATGAGCATCTATTGAAGTTGCTAGAAGCCTGCATAGTCGCCTTTCATTGGGCAAATATGTGGATATGTGTACCGATTTTGGCATGAAACTGTACTTTGGCCCAAGAAGTGGTAAAGAAAATCTGATCCATTTCCTTTAACGGCCTATTTGCTGGGGAAAAAGTTATTCGCGATCTGGAATATCGTCCCACAGAGCGTAGTGGTGAACAGGAACACAATCGTAAAGTCATTTTTGACCTCTATTGTACCAGTGATGACAATAGTCATTTCATTATCGAAATGCAACAACTTCCCCAAGATTTTTTCCGTGATCGTATGGTTTATTACAGCTCGCGTCTTATACATACATTAGTTCCACGCGGACATAGCGGAAATACCTATGAGTTACCAGAAGTTTATTTCATTGGTATTCTTAATTTTGCATTGGATAACATTGATAATGATCGATACTATTATGATGTGGTACTTTGTGATCGTGAGAAAGGTGAACAGTTTTACGATAAGTTAGGCTTTAAACTTCTTTGTTTGCCTAATTTTCGCAAAGAGGAGGTTGAGATAAAAAGTTTTATGGACATGTGGCTTTATCTTTTCAAAGATATGTCTAAACTCAATGAAATACCGAAATTTTTGGATAAGCGTGTCTTTGGTCTTATCTTTGACATAGGAGAGGTGTCAAATCTAAATTCAGAAGATATGAAAGCATATGAATTGAGCCTTAAGGATAAAAGAGATGCGGAAAGCATTCGCCTTACAGCGGAACGTATAGGCATGGAAAAAGGCATTAAAAAAGGCATGGAAAAGGGAATAGAAAAAGGTCGGCAAGAGGAACGAGCGAAGGCTGAAGCTGAGAAGCGAATCTCAGCCTTAAAGATGTTGAAGAGCGGTTTTGATTCCAAGGTCATAGCTGATATTATAGGATTGTCAATTGAGGAGATTGAGAAATTGTAATAGCGTGTTTAATCGAATCGCCTCTTTGGTGATATCAATAATAAACAATTAAGGTATTTCTTTCTCTATAGTGCCTATGTCTATATTTTGCTTTTAAAATTCAATAATAAATGCACCGACAATTGCCGCAGGATGCAGATCTTTACTATTTAGCAGGGCATAATCTTCGCGAAATCTTTCATAGTATTCGATATTCATTCCAATAAGTACGGTCTCAGCATCTCGATCGTTCACATCAAATCGTAATTCTTCCAATTCAACAGTTCTAGGATCTGCCTGTAAGCTCAACGGAATTTGGTGTTTGTGGCTACGGACATAGATCTGTTTTTCGAAATTAAATACGACAATCATCAGATTTATCTTCATGAGATTACAGTGTTTTGGACGATGAATATCGTTTTGCATGTCAAATTTTGGGAACTTTATGGCAATTTGTTTTTTATCCAACAATTTTATTTCTGGATCAAAATGCATGTAGTCATGCATATGGCATTTGTCGTTGAATTGAAAGTTTACTATCCGATCGATCTTTCCGCCTCGAATCGTCTTTTCACCCAGAGGCGCTCTATTTGGGCGGGTGACTCTTTTCAACTGATTGATGAGGCGATTGTGCATATTGCTATCGTGCAATTTGAGGTGAACTTCTCCCATTACATGTCGTATGCGGGATCCTGCAGTACTCGCATGACCAAAATCTGTAGCAGCTGATTTTGTGCCCTTCGTTTGTTTTGTTTTACGCCCTGGGGCAGTCTGCACAATAGTTTTTTCATTTGATTTTCGAAAGACAAGGTTTCCAACCAAGCCTTTTAGATTTCCGTTCTCTAGTATAGCCATATTTTGAATTTGCAAATTAAAATACTGAAAGCCAAATAATTGTTTATTTTTGGGAGATTTGAAATTGGCTTTTGCCAACAATTATTAAATTCATAATAGCTAGTAAAAGCCTATTATGAAAATTGCATTGGCTATTTTTATCAGTGACGCGGGTAAGGATCTTTTTCGAATTTGGTATGGGTTTAAAACTGCTGCTTCAATGGAGGTTCGATGCAGCATCGTATCTGCTTCGATACCACTCCACCCCCTAGTCGAGATGAATCTGTGGTGAGCGCGACATGTGTCCGTGGTGAGTCCGAGTTAGACTCGGAGATAAGGCGGTAGCAAGGCTGTTGGAAAACACTCTTATGTGCTAGCAAGTACGAATAAGGCCCGAAGAGGCCTCGAATAATTGTCGAAGGAGAATGAAATAGCGTATAGAACACGGACTCTCTGATTAAAAATAATAACGGTAAAACAGTATATAGGTTACCTATTGATATGAATTTACAATGGAGATTATATAAAAGCAAATATCTTCTTAAAAGCTGATACTACTTATTAACACAACAGATTTTGTTTATCAGTTAATTAACATGTTTATCCATATTTTATAGTCCACTTAATAATCGGATATAATTGTCAATATAGTGTTGTTTGTCCTTTGATTTATATTGTTGGATATAGCGGGGATGATCCAGAATAATCATCTCTCCAAATAATTTCTCTTCTTTGTTGATTTTTGCGAGGAAGGTTGCGTTTTTCTTTCCAAGGACAAATACTTCCTCTGTTTCGAGCCCCATAGCGATATGTTGTTTTAGGGATTCAACCATAAATGGCTTCACCATTTCAAAAAGCTGCTTATCGTCATAGTAGTTTGCATTGATCCAGTTGTTGGGATTTGTCTCACGGACAATTGCCAGTGGAAAAGGTGAATTGATATAAAACTGTTTGTAGAAAATACTTGGTCCTCCATAGGCTTCGATCATATCATACATGAAAACAGAGGATATTTCATGGGTATGTGCTGAATGCATTTTTATTCCACATGCGCTAGCTAATCTTTTCGTGTCGGTAAAAGGAACACCCGTTACTCCTGCGCCATGTCTGCTCGGATTAATGCCTATAATGAATTTTCTTTGTAAGTTATCCTGGTAAAATTTTTTGTAAAACTGTTCCATCACCACCAATGTCTCGGGATTATCGAGGTAGGGATTAATGACATTGAACCCTGAAGGTAGGTTTCCCTTATAATGAAGTTGTTTATTAAATAAAACTACTTTTTCCGCAAATGTCAACATATCGAGTGTGTTTGAAGACAGGATAATTTTTTAAAAAGTTATAAATAAAATAGGGCGCCATTTTGGCGCCCTATTTTATGCATTTATCAAGGCCACGATTAGTGACCTTGTGTACCGTCTACACCATGTGAGTGTCCATGAGACAATTCTTCTTCAGTAGCAGGACGTACAGTTAAGATTTCGATATCGAAATTTAATGTTTTACCAGCCATTGGGTGGTTTAAGTCAGCAACAACAATTTCTGGAGTAACTTCAGCTACCACAGCGCGGAATTGGTTTCCTTGGTTGTCTTGCAAAGGTAATACTTCTCCCACTGGAGGTAATCCTGTTTCTTTGAACATATCTACTGGTAACTGTGCGAATGCTCTTTCGTCTTTTTGACCGTAAGCATCATCAGGTGCCAATTCAAATGAAATTTTATCACCAATGTTTAAATCTGCGATGTTTTCTTCAAATTTAGGCAACATCATACCTACACCATATAAGAAATCTAAAGGTTGTTCTGCAGTTGTTTCTTCAACGAAAACTTTTTCACCGTTTTCTACTGTGTGAAGTCTGTACGTCAATGCTACGACGTCGTTTGCTTTTATAGCCATCTGATTTTGATTTTTGGAAGCCGAGGCTACCGTTTATTAAATATAATTTATTAACGCTTTTATTGAATCCTGAGGCAGACTGCAGGTCCTATTTTTACAAAGATAAGCTTTTGTCTCCTTTCCAACCCTATGTTTTAGAAGTGGAAGATTTTCTTCTGTACCGCCAAGAACAATTTTGTTTGGAATATAATATTGATCGAGCTCATGTTTAAAAGCCATCGCTTTATTACCCGTCAATGCAATTTCATTGATTCCATACCTTTCTTCTAGCAATAATATTGCCCAATTTGAATAGGCTGAACCATAAGTCTTGATTTGAGGGAATACATTCGCCAACAATTGGTCTGATATGGCGATATAATTTTCATCATCAAAAAGCAGACCTAGACGTTTCAGTTGACGGGTCATGGTTGATAAAGAAGATGGGATTACATTATCCATGATTTCGCTTTTTCGCGCGATGAGTTGCTCCGCTTCCGACGATGTATAATAAAAAGTTTTTTGCGATCCATCGTAAAATAAGACAATAGCTTTGTCAGCAAGCTGTCTTGCTTTGGTTAACCAATTGAAGTCAAATGTAGCCTCATACAATACTATGAACGCTTCAACCGTGAATGCATAATCATCGAGGAAGCCTGCAATCGCTCTATTTTTATCTTTTGGCTGATGCAATAATTGCCCATTGTTTTGGATAAGTTCATTACATATAAATTGTGCATTATTCAAAGCTAGTTCCAGAAAATGTATGTTGTCCAGACTGGTGTAGGCATCTACGAGTCCTTTTAAGAATAGGGCATTCCAAGAAGTCAATTGTTTATGGTCCAGTCCCGGGCGTACTCTTTTTTCGCGGAAGTCGTATAATTTTTTCTTTGAATCTTTTAGAAACTCTGCCCATTCGTCAGCTGACATATTGACCTTTGCAGCTAACTGATCTGCATTTATGGCGCAAATAGGAATATTCGTTTGCTCTTCCTCCCAGTTGCCCGATTCTGTAATATTAAAGTATTGACTAAATAAGCCAGCGTCTTTGCCCAGTACGCTATCAAATTCAGCTTTGGAGAATGCATAGTATTTTCCTTCAACACCATCACTGTCGGCATCAAGAGCGCTGTAGAAACCATGATTGGAGGCAAGCATCTCCCGTTCGGCCCAAGCAATCGTTTCTTCGATAATTCGTTTATAGAATGGATCGCGGTTTTGCTGATAAGCTTCCGCATATAAGGATAGCAATTGCCCGTTGTCATAGAGCATTTTTTCAAAATGGGGGATATGCCAGTAGTGATCGACTGAGTACCGTGCAAAGCCACCGCCAATCTGGTCATATATACCGCCAGATCCGATTTTTTTCAATGTAAAATGCACGTGGTTCAAGATCTCTTTATCATCTGAGAGCACCCCATATTTTAGAAAAAACAGCCAATTGTTTGGTAGCGGAAATTTTGGTGCTTTTTGATAACCGCCTTCTTTTTTATCGAAAGTTTCGGTCCATGGTGTTACAATTTCAAGTAAGTCTTCCCTGCTATACTGATCTGGAATGGAGTGGATAGGTAGTTTTTCAGCCCGTTGAATACCGTTGTTTAACTTTTCGGCATACTCGAACGCGACTTCGGGTTTCTCTTCCCACATTTGAGCAATTTGTAACAGGATGTTCTGCCAGTCGTGCGGTTTAAAATAGGTGCCGCCATAAATTGGGCGACCATCTGGTAAACAGATACAGTTCAAAGGCCATCCGCCCGCATTCGTCATCAATTGGACAGCTAACATATAAACTTGGTCAATGTCGGGGCGTTCTTCACGATCGATTTTGATCGAGACAAAGAATTTATTCATGGTCTGGGCGATGGCAGAGTTTTCAAAACTTTCGCGCTCCATCACATGACACCAATGGCAAGCGGAGTAGCCAATGCTTACGATTATCAGTTTATTTTCGTCTTTTGCTTTTTTTAAAGCTTCCGGCCCCCAGGGCATCCAATCTACCGGATTGTGTGCGTGCTGCTTAAGGTACGGTGAATTTTCAAATTGCAATTGATTCGCCATAAGACGAAGATAGTGAAAATGGAGTAAAGATGGTTGTTGTAGCATAGCTTTCTGTTTTTCCGTCTAAGGAAGGAGTGTTAGGAAGAAGAAATCTTCTTGTTAGTTAGAGTGTTGCCTTGAGCTATACTTCGATTGAAGGGTAAGGAACTTTTATTTTTTCATTTCCATAAGAATAGCTGAATTTCATGAAATTGATTACTTTTACACACGATTATTATTAGCGTTACCGAAGTCCTATGTCAAACGACGTTGACCAGCTTAAGAAGATAGTTCAGAAAGATAAAGATGCTTTTGAGGCTATTTATAAAGCCTATTTCCGTAAATTATATATCTTATCTTTTCGGTACGTGAGAGATGAAACAATCGCCGAGGAATTGGCCAATGATGTATTTATGACGTTATGGGAAAATGCCAGCAAGCTAACTATTAATCAATCATTAGGAGCCTACCTGTCACGTAGTGTGATCAACCTTTCACTTACTCAACTCAAAAAGAACCAGCGCTTACTGGATCGAAATAATGATTATATCAAAGATTTGGATCTGACAGACGATGAAGATCAGGCCGATCTCGCTACGCTATATGAATCTAAACTGCTGATGATTGAAAGTATTCTGGAGAGTTTACCTCCACAGTGTCGAAAAATCGTTCTGATGAGTAAGTATGATAAGATGAAACAACAGGAAATCGCGGATCAATTGGGAATTTCCATTAAAACCGTAAAAAATCATCTGACGATTGCTTACGATAAAATTCGGGTGGCTTTGGCCAAGCAAAATACATTTCTGTTGCTGCTAATCGGCTCTTTCTTTTTTTCATTGGGACTTTTTGTTCAGTTTATTATCTTATAGATATGGAAGAAAACAATACTTCAAGATTTATTCCTTATGACTTGATTCAGAAAGAGATGGATGGGACTATTTCCAAAAGGGAAGGGGTGTTACTTGAACGTTGGATTTCTGAAGATACGGAGAACCATCGATTATATGATGAAATCAGAACGATATCCGATGACTTTATTGCATTGGAACTCTATAAAAATGTAGATACCAATAGTCAATGGAATAAGTTTAAACTACAACTGGATAAAGAAGCCATTGTCCAGGACCAAGAGATCTCTATACCAATCGGTACGATATTGCAACCCTGGATGAAATTTGTGGTTGCAGCCGTATTGTTGATAGTTGGTTTTGTCTGCTATCTGAACTTTGACCGCTGGATGGGATATGAGATCCAATTATATGGGATAGCCGGACAGGAGCATATATTGCTGCCCGACAGTTCCGTAATGGTATTGCATGCAGGGGCAGAGGCTTCGTTTAATAAACGCACATTTAATCGGCAGCGGGTTGTTGCATTAAAGAAGGGGAAGGCACTTTTTGACGTAAAGCATGTGCGAACTTCTTCTTTCGTGGTCGAACTGGCAAATAATTATGTGCGTGATATCGGTACATCTTTTGAAATTAATTTATTAGCAGGGGGTGTAGAGGTGCTGGTGAAAGAAGGTACTGTGGCTTTGAGTAATGGAAAAGGAGATGCAGCAAAAGAACTTATCCTGCAAAAGAACGAGAAGGGCTTCTTTAAAAAAGAGACCGCTGCACTATCAAAAGTTAACGTCGATGAGTTAGACAAAGTCTATAAAGTAGCACAGAAACTCAGTTACTCCAACGAGCGCCTGGACAGTATCTGTTCGGATCTTGAAAAGCGTTTTCAAACTAATATTGTTGTGGTTGGTGATAATTTGAAAGCGCGGAAGCTCAGCATGTATTTCGATGGTCAATCACTAAGTGAAATTGTGCAGATCCTTTCCAAGACTTTAAATGTGAAATGGAAATCGAGTAAAAAAGGATACAATATCTACGAATAGGAGCTTGGGATTATTGCAATGAAGGGTGTAGTTCTATTTCGTTTTCTCTTTTTTTTCGGGCTACTTATTTTCACGTGTTTAAAATCATTTAGCCAAAGCAGTCTTTCGGATATAAAGGTTTCCATTGATACTAAAAATAAGGAGATTATTCAGATTTTGACGGAAATTCATAAAGATTATGAGGTGTCCATGTCTTATGACGAGCAGATCTTTAACAGGAATATTATTTATGGTAGGAACTTCAACAAATCTAGTCTGGAAGATGTCCTTGACTATTTGCTGAAGGGCTCGAAAATTGGTTTTACAGTGATCAATAGGGCATTGATTTTTTATCCTGAAGATAAAACTTTCACCATCAAAGGAAGGGTTGTGGACAGTTTGACCGGAGAAAGTCTGATTGGTGCCACTTTAATAATCCCCGAAAAGAACAAAAGCAGTTTAAGTAACAAATATGGATTTTATTCGCTTACTCTTCCTCAGGATGATTATAGCTGTTTTGTCAGTTATTTGGGATATAAGCCCCGATCTATTCGGTTAAGTTCTCAATTGGAGGATGGTTATTTACTCGTTAAACTTGCCGCTGCGGATTTGAACTTAAAAGAGGTTATAGTGGATATAGATTCATCCACGCAGGTTCAACATACAGGTCATTTTACGGATAAAGTCAATTGGCCCCGCGCGCGTAGAAATGCCTTTTATAAGGGGGAGGCAGATATTATGAAGGTTTTGCAGATGCAAAACGGTATTAATGGACTGACTGAAGGCGGGAGTAATTTATTTGTAAGAGGTAGCGGTAAAGATCAGAACTTGATACTGCTTGATGAGGCGGTGGTCTATAATCCATCGCATCTATTCGGTTTGACATCTGTTTTCAATTCGGATATCTTAAAAAATACCCAGGTATATAAGGATGCACTTCCTGCAAATTTAGGTGGACGGCTTTCTGCTATTATGGATATGAGCACAAGAGACGGCGATGCGAATAACTTCCATGTTTTTGGTGGCGCAAGTTTGCTCATCGGGCGAATAGGCGCTGAGGGACCTTTCGTTAAAAAAGGCAAAGGAGCTTTTGTTGCCACTGCACGAACGAGTCTATCAAACGCGTTGAATACGGATTATCGCTTGTTTAATGTAAAAGGGGACTATAGCGATTATAACATCAAGTTGAATTATACGCTTGACAATAGAAATCGTATCTATTTATCGGGGTATTATGGTCAGGATAAGGTTGTTTCCCCCCGAAAAAATACCAATCGCTGGGGAAATTGGACCTCCACCTTGCGTTGGAACCACGTACATAGTGCCCGATTATTTATGAACCTCTCTGCGATATTCAGTGATTATCATAACAAATTGGATATCAGCAAACCTGAATCACCTGATAATCAAATTTGGCTGACTCGAATACGTGATTTCAGCCTGAAATCGGATTTTAGTTATTTTATTGGTTTGGACCATACCTTGGATTTTGGTCTGCAGGGCATATTGCATCGTTTTAAGCCAGGAGAGATATCTCCTATAAATAATAATAACGAGGACAATATTTTTCGGGCAAAGGCCTTTGACTACGCTGGCTATATCTCGTTCAACTGGAAAGTGGATTCGGCATTCCGGATTATTGCTGGTACGCGGATAAATGCTTTCTTTAATACTTCGTTTGGCCGTTATTATCTCCTTGGTACTGGACAGTCCAAACCATTGGCAAATGACGCGGAGAAGAGGAAAGCATATTATGGGGTAGAGCCACGGCTTTCTTTGCAATATAAGTTAGGTGCAAATTATGCCGTTCGTCTGGGGTACAATAGAAACTATCAGTACTTACAACTCTTACAAAATGATGAACTTGCATTCTCTTCCTTGGAAGCATGGGTGCCGGCTGGGCCAAATATAAAACCGCAGTATGTAGATGTGCTTTCTTTTCGTGTTAATAGGTTGTTATATAAAGGCAATATCGGATTGGAGGGCTATTGGAAAAAAATGGAAAATCAAGTGGAGTTGATTGACCATGCGCAGTTAATTCTCAATCCTTTTATTGAAACGCAATTGCGGCAGGGAAAGGGGCGGGCTTATGGGGTGGAATTGTCCATAAACCAACGTATTGGGAATTTGTCCGGTAGCCTGCTCTATAGCTGGTCGAGGTCTTTCAGGAAGATTAATGGTATCAATAAAGGAAAGGAATATGTAGCCAATTTTGACATTCCCCATGTGCTCAAAAGCAGCCTGTCCTACGATTTGGGTCGTAGTATTCATTTCAGTGGCTTCTATACGATCCAAACAGGGCGGCCACTAACTTATCCAATGGGTTTTATGGAATATGAGGGAATCTACGTGCCGGTTTATTCGAGTCGTAATTCACAACGAATGCCTACATTTAGTCGATTAGACCTAAATTGCTCAGTAGACTTGGAAAGTAGGAAACAGCGGCAAGGGGGGATACGACATACGTTGAATTGTGGTTTTTATAATGTCTTTGATCAAAGCAACCCACTTTATTATAGTTTTTCGGAAGATAGCAATGGGAACTTAGCTATCCAAAAGAACTCGTTCTCGGGACGGGTACCTTCAATCAGTTATGCCATAAGATTTTAATATGAGAGTGTCTTTGTTTTTTATCGTTTGTTGTCTGCTGTTTGCCTGTAATAAGTCCATAGTGGATGAAGGTCAATCGTATGATATGATCGTTGAAGGTGGAATTAATACCATGTATAAGGAACAGTATATCCAATTAAAAAAACTGGATGGACTGCATTCCAATGGGATGACAGTGGGTATTACGGGAGCTACTGTACGGGTTATTAATGGATCCAATACCATCGATTTCGAAGAATTGGGAGAGGGACTTTATATGGGCAAACTATTTGACTTAAAGGACACGGTCGGAAGTGTTTTCGAACTTCAGGTCACATTAAAGGGTAAGCTGTATCAAGCCCAGGACCAATTGATACCGGCTGTACCTATTGAAAAGGCTTTCTTACCGGTTGAAAAGAGCAATTTAAATAACAACTGGGAAGTCAAGGTAAGTAAGCATGTGTTTGGTATGAAATCTTCCAATAAATGGTTGATTATGCCGCAAAAAAAATTTTCCGACGAAGATATTTCTACCTTCCGTTTACCGTTTAGCTATAGCTACCGTTTGGGAGCTCCCAACGTACTCAATACATTGCTGGGGCGTACCTATAATTATGAGGTATCAAAGAAGGATAGTCTGATGGTGTTTAAATTTTCTGTATCAACACGTTATGCCCGGTTTCTTTACAATCTATTTCAGGAGACAGAATGGAAAGGTCTATTATCAGCGGTTCCTGCTAATGTGGAAGGAAACATTTCGGGTAATACACTGGGATTTTTTTATGTCATGGATGGAACTCAAAAGACAATCTCGATGAAAGATATTAGAAACAGTAGGTAGCCTGAATTATTATCTTTTACCTTGGTGATAATACTTTCACCGCGGAAGACCACACTTCTGCTGAAATCACTTTGACCTTATCCATTATTTAATTATTTGAATAGCCTCGATGCCCTGTTTGAAGCTGTTGATACGAAAATTACGGCCGATTAAAAAATAAAAATTTCTAAAAAAGTATTGGGACTATTTCCACAAAATGATGTCATTATTGAAATAGTGAAGGGAAATTGGGGAATATGGGGCGTCTTATCAACTTCTCGGAGCTACAGTGAAGAGATAAGACGATTATCCCTTAAAGCTTATTTGTTTTTTGAATGGAATTTTAATCAACGATCTGTACAAGATCTGCACAATTGCCGCTGAGCATTTGAAAAGTAAAGCCTGCATCAAGTTTAATCTCCGCGTATGACGACGTGCGTAGGTAAGCTGACTTTCTGGTTAGAAATTCAACTATGTCGGTCAATGTTGGATTGTGTCCAAAAAGTAAAACATGGTCGATGTGATCGGGGATGGTATTGATGACTGAAAGTAAGTGCTTGTAGGTGCATTCATAGATGGATTCTTCAATTTGAATATCAAATGATGGAGATCCCATGACGTCTAGAAAGACGCGGGCAGTTTGCAAGGCTCTATTGGCAGGAGAACTGATCACCATACTATTTTCATTAAGTGTCAGCCGAGCTGTTAGCTTTTCTGCTACCTGTTTTGCATGTAGTATGCCCTCGGATGTCAATGCGCGATCAAAGTCATTTATTCCGGGAATGGTTTCGGCTTTGGCATGTCGAATGATATAAAGTTTTTTACTGTTGTCCATGATTAAAATTTTTGATTCAATACTATTAACGCTTTTGTTCTGCATTTCATTGTGTTTGATAAAAGAGCGGTCATTGCATATGAAGACAAATAATAATAAACGAAGTTTTGAAAAAGTACATAATATATGAATAATTTTTGCACCCTATTTAACTCACTGTATCTTTCAAGGGGATTGGCCATGTACCGTTCGCTTGAAAAATGTGCGAGGAACTTTCATCTTTATATTTTTGCATTTGATGATGAGTGCTACAGTATATTGACAAGATTACAACTCGCCAAAGCAACTATTATTCCACTGTCGGATTTTGAAGATGAGCAATTATTGGCCATAAAACCGACCCGTACAGCAGGCGAATATTGCTGGACCTGTACGCCTTCAATTATTTTATATAGCATTCGAAAGTTTGGTTTATCCAATTGTACCTATCTGGATGCCGATTTATTTTTCTATGCTGATCCTACCGTTTTAATAGAGGAGGCTAAAGGGGCATCAGTAATTATTACACCACATCGGTATAGTCCCATGTATGAAGATAGTGAATCGGGCGGAACTTATTGTGTACAGTTTGTTTACTTTAAAAACTCACCTGAGGGTATTGCCGTACTGGAGTGGTGGCGTGCAGCTTGTATCGATTGGTGCTACGATCGTAGAGAGCCGGGAAGATTTGGTGATCAAAAATATCTGGATATATGGACGACAATGTTCACAGGTGTGCATGTTTTGGAGCATCTAGGTGGAGGTATAGCCCCTTGGAATGTCCAACAATATGATTTTGAACATAAAATAGGTCAGGTCTGGGGTAAAGAACTTGCTGGTCAACATTTATTCCCAGTTATATTCTATCACTTTCATGCCTTAAAATATGCTGAAAAAAATTCCTTTGTACCCGCAGGGACTTATGTAATGACCGATAATGACATAGAATTACTTTACAAACCTTACATAAGAACATTAATCAGTGCTGGAAGGGAAATAAAATCGTTGTCACGTGTTGTTGTTCCGCATGAAATCAATGAAATTCCACGTATCAGAACTTCCCTGCGTCGCATGTTCAATTTATATGTTCTCGGCAAATTTAGAGAGTACTATCACCAATCTTACTTTTTAAGATAATGGCTTATCAGATTGATCTAAAAACATTCACCGATGACCGTGGGCATCTAACGGTGATCGAAAAAGTAATTCCTTTCGATGTGAAACGTATATTTTATATCTATGGCGTAGATAGTTCCATCCGCGGTGGACATCGTCATCATCAAACGATACAGGCAGCGATTTGTCTAAAAGGAAGTTGTGCTATTTATAACCAGGATGGAATTCATGAGCGCGTTTTTGAATTGAATTCACCAGATCAATGCCTGATTTTGGAACCCAAAGATTGGCATCAGATGTTTGACTTTTCAGAAGATGCGATTCTTATGGTACTTGCTTCCGAATATTTTGATTCAACAGACTATATTTACGAACCTTATTTTATATATGATCGCTTACGAGAGCTTGCAGCAAGTCAATAGGGGATTTATGGAGGAATATACCAATGCTTTCCAGAACGTATTGCATGGTGGCTGGTATATCTTGGGAAAACAGGTTACACAATTTGAGCAATCATTTGCGAACTATTGTGGTGTTGAACACTGTATCGGAGTAGCATCTGGGTTGGACGCGCTGGTTTTGTCGCTACGTTATTTTGGTTTTAATCCGGGCGACGAAGTCATTGTTCCGGCAAATACCTATATTGCATCGATACTCGCTATTATGCAGGTTGGCCTAAAGCCAGTTTTGGTAGAACCCGATATAAATACTTACAACATTGATCCCGAAAGCATTGAATCTGCTATTACAGCACGGACGAAGGCTATTCTTGTTGTGCATCTTTATGGAAAGATGTGTGACATGGATCCCATTTTACTGCTAGCGGAAAAGTATGGTTTAAAAGTTGTCGAGGATTGTGCACAAGCGCATGGGGCTATTTATAACGGCCAAAAGGCAGGTTCATTTGGCGATTTTGGAGCATTCAGCTTTTATCCAACAAAGAATCTAGGAGCATTGGGCGATGCAGGGGCAATAACATGTAAAGATGAAAAAATCAATAGCTCGATTCGTACATTACGGAATTACGGCTCTTCAGCTAAATATGTCTTTGATGAAGTGGGTTACAACTCCCGGCTTGATGAGTTACAGGCGTCTTTCCTATCTGTAAAGTTGAAATATTTAGACGACATTACTACTCATAAGCAAAAGCTAGCTGCAATTTACCGAAATGAATTAAAAACTGATTTTACACTTCCAACTTTACAGGTTGGTTTTGATGATGTTTTTCATATTTTTGCGATACGTCATCCTGAACGGGATCGGTTAAAACGGTATTTATTGGATAATGGTATTGGAACAGAAATTCATTATCCTATTGCGCCACACCAACAAAAAGCGATGAATGGGATTTTATTTGGCAAAAGCTATCCAATCTCAGAAGAAATTCACCGAACAATACTTAGTCTTCCGATTTCCTATGGACACACGGAAGAGGATATTAGTAAGGTGGTTGAGGTAATGAATAAGTTCTCTTAAAGTTTTTTTCGATTAATTTATTCAGAGATCTTATCAGTGGAATTTTTCCAAGAGAAAAAATAAGGCAATACGTCTTTTGTTGGCTTTAATCTTTTTAGGATTAATGCCTTGCCAGATTTCGAATGTCGCATAATGTAAACCTAAGAGATCCAAAAACTTGAGGTCTTTTGTATTTGGTAGAGTGCCCAAAATCATACTGCCATTTCTGGTTGTAATTAATAATTCCGAGGGCGAGGTACGTAAACGAAAATGCTCGGGGTGGGTTGATTCGAGAAAATTACCGTAGGTTTCATATTCCGAGAAACCCTAAAGTGCCATGTCTT
This sequence comes from Sphingobacterium sp. UBA3549, assembly GCF_002376635.1. Taxonomy (NCBI): domain Bacteria; kingdom Pseudomonadati; phylum Bacteroidota; class Sphingobacteriia; order Sphingobacteriales; family Sphingobacteriaceae; genus Sphingobacterium; species Sphingobacterium sp. UBA3549. The sequence continues at coordinate 66,380 of NZ_DFOE01000039.1, forward strand.
TTGTGGCTATATTTTCAAGGATATAATATGGCCAAGCCTGATCTCCTGCTTTTTTGCAGATCTCAAGTAACATGTTTTGCATCAGCCTTGTTTGGACCATAAAATGTTCAGATATAAACGAGTAGTTGACCGTTTTTTTCAGACCGAGTATATGTTCTAATGTTTCAAAATATGGCTGGTGATTTTCTTCACTCTTGTGAATTAAAACCCGGTTATCTTGGTCAAAGAAATGGATCGGTTTTTAATGGTATTGTATCTGCGTCCCATATCAGATAATGGTCACTTTGAATAATTTTGGAAATTTCCATTTTTAAAAACTGTTGAAAATACCAACCTGCACGATCAGCATTATCTATTTTTTGTTTTAGAAAGGTGATTATAGATTGAAAATTGAACCGATCGAACAATTCATTTTCATTAACAAGAACCAAGTTGGTTGGACTGAGCACCTGAAACTTTTCGAAATGAGAAGGGTTTGTTACGACATAGATTTGTTGCGCCTTAAAAAAAATGCCTGACCTGATTGATCACGATCTTTGCAATTTCGACGTGCTGGGGGCCAACGCAGATGACAATATCGTAGTTTGATTTATTTGCACATGATCGCATCACTGGGGAATCTAAAGGAGTTAAAATGTAACAAAAGTAGGTAAAATCAATCCCGTGGTATCTATAGTGGCATCATTAATCCATTTTTTTGGCGATACCACAACTTTTTCTGGATCATCGTTTAACCAAGCACCCCACCAGCTAAAGCTGCTATTTGCAATAATATGGTGCTTACACAACGACATTAATTGTAGATCTCTAAAGCTATTGGAACCTAAATTGTGCTCTACAAAAATCGCATTTAGATCCTTAAACTGCGTTTTACACCAGCTAATATCATTGGAAAATACTATAAATAGTGGGGATTTTAATGTTTTAAGCATGTACTGTATGCTCTTTTCATAATATTCCTCAGTACAGATATCTGTAAATAAGGGTTCTTGTAAATAATCTCCCCGCCGGACGTGTAAAGAAACTGCGTTTTGATGTTGGATTAAATGTTGTATATGTATGTTTTTAACGTCTTCGAAAGGGGGAAATTGAAGGCGTTTGCGAAGAATTGGAGCGACTTGGTTAATGTAATCAATATGTTGCCAGTACCCCCAATAATATCGACTTTTTTTATCTTCAAAAATTTTTTTCGAAAAGGAAAAAGGCGAAGGTTCTTCAAGAAAGACGTGTTTTGTGTTGTATAATCGTCTTAATTTTCGCCATAGCCATTTATTATTGTTTCTAGTATAAATATTCTTTTCAAAAGCACTGAGTTGTGTAAGCGTGATGTTGAATACTGCTTCTAATTCGAAACCATTATGTAGCTTATAGTCTTTAAAGTCACTTAAATCTACTTTTACTATTTTGAATTTTTGTTGTAATCCTAAAAGAAATGCATATTGGAATAACTGATTACCAAGCCCTCCCAAAAATTTAACGATTTTCATTTTTAATAAATATACCTTTTATGGAATTTTTAAAACTTCTTCTAATTTGCTTGCTTTCTAATAATGTGAAGGCGGGGAAAGTTAATATATGGTAAAAAGAGGCCCATCTAACTTTATTCATTATAGTTTGATACCAGATATCTAAAATTTTTTTTTCGAATATTTTCTTTTTTAGAAAATTGTTTTTTCTATTAGTTCGGATTAAGAGTATTAGAAATAACTTAAATGCTTTGATATCTTTGGCTTGTACAAGATTCGGGTGTAATAACCATCTAATTTGATCTTGGCTGGCAGATATCCCAAATTGTAGAATCCTATTCTGTAAAATTGGAAGATGTAAGCTAAATAATTCATTCGCTCGTTTAATACTAATATTTTCCCCATGAATTCTATATTCGACCAATATGTCCGATAAGTTGTCAACTTCATAATCATGTGATAGTCTTGAGAATAGCGCATAGTCTTCCGCTAGGGGGAAATTTTGATAGCCTCCTAGTTTACAAAATACCTCCATTCTAATCATCACTGTGGAATGTATATAACTATTACTGAAAAATAATTTTACTTTTACGGCGTCTGCACCTGTTAATTGTGTTAAAACTTCTCCAGTTTTCTCTCCTTTTTTGTTTATTACTAAACCTTGTCCTCCCAGTAGAGCTAATGAAGGTCGATTTTCAAATGTTGTCCACTGGATTTGTAGTCTGTTAGAGATCGCTATATCGTCACTATCAAGTATAGCTAGATATTTGCCTCTCGCTTCTGTTAAAGCAATATTTCGACTGAATAATAAGCCCTTATTCGACTCATTGTTGATCAATCTAATCCTAGAGTCGTCATAAGATTGAATGATCTCAATAGTATTATCGGTCGAACCATCATTTACGATGAGTAGTTCAAAATTTTTAAAAGTTTGATTTAAAATACTGTCAATTGCTGGTTTAATATAAAGGGAACCATTATAGGTTGTCATTAATACAGTTACTTCAATCATTATTAAAGTTATTTTTAGGCATCAGCAAGTCTCTATAGTTCTTTTTGAATAATTCTTTATTAAAGAATTTCTTGATTGTTTCTATTACATTTTGTGAAATCGTTGGTAAAAGTTCCCTATGATTTGTAATAAACATTAATTTTTCTACAAAGGCCGAAATGATCTCTTGATCTGTACTATTTTCTATAATAAATCCTGTGTTTCTATTTTCATTTATCAAGGTGGAGACTTCTCCTACATCGGTTATTATTGGAATAGTGCCTAAAGCCATTCCTTCTAATAAAACCATAGGAAAACCTTCATAGCTAGAGGTTAGCATGATGAAATGAGCCTGGGCATATTGGAAGTTCAATAATGATTTGGATCTTATTCTAGAGACGAATTTGATATTTTTGCTCAAATGAGGTTGATAGTTTTCTAAATCACCAATCATTGTAAATTCAAAAGGAAGATTTAATTCCTCGCTTTTCTGTGCTATTTTTAAAAAAAGATGGATGCGTTTTTCAGGTGAATCTCTCGCAATAAACAGTATCCGCAAGTTTTGACTGAAGTTTTTTTCTAATACATTTAGCGGAACTTCAACTTGATTAGGGATAATATTTATCTTCTTTAAATATTCTAAATCGATATTGTTTTTAAGATAATATGATTTTAATTTTGAGAGATGTCTAGGTCCCAAGATGATTCTGTAATCTATTAAGGGAATCAAAGGTAATGACAACTGCTCAAATGAATTATCCCCGATAAATGCGTGGATCATATCAATTTTTTTTGTGTTTTTGTTCAATAAGGGGAGTACATCATAAAATAGACTACTATTGCAGCCGAATATCACTGCGTTGGGGGTTTGGTTTATCTTCAACGCAATTTTTTTTGCGATGTGTTTTCTAAAGCTTTTTTTCTTACCCCAACGAAACAATTCAATCAATTTGGAATTTTTTATGTAATCCTCCTTAAAATCATTGTTTACCGATCTGTCTGTAATGAAACAGGTTGGTTTTAGATCTTTTACAGAATTCAAAATATCCAAATGTACTCGTTCTGCTCCCCCCGTATGATAAAACGGAAAAAAGAAGTAAATCGAACTATCTGATCTATTTAAGTTCATTAGGATAGATGGATATTTCACTATTGATTTAACTGTCTGGAGCCAGTTTTTGACCTTTTGCATAGCAAGTGATTGAAGATAACTTATCAATTCGCAAATTACAAAAGAATTTCGTAAAAAGGAGGATAACATATATTGAAGCCACATGATTTAGTCTGTCTAGTATAAGAAATGCAGTTAATTATAGAATAATTAGCACAAAAAAATCTTAGCTTTGTTCATGCAACATGTTAAAGATATTGCAGTTTAAAATAGAATATAAGATTAATGTTTCAAAAAGATTTAGTTAGTATAATCATCCCTGCATATAATGTAGAGAAAACAGTGAAAGAGACCTTAGAATCCGTCGTCAACCAAATCTATAAAAGCCTAGAAGTCATTGTCGTGGATGACGGATCAACAGATGCTACATTTGACATTATTAGCGAATTTGCTAGAGAATATTCAAATATGAAAGTGTTTTCAAAGAATAATGAAGGACTGCCTGCGACCAGAAATTATGGATTTCAATTTGTTTCAGGCGAATATCTTCTTTTTTTGGATGCCGATGATAAATTAGATATAACCTATGTTAGCTCATGTATAGAACAATTCCGCAAAAATAATAAATTGGATATTGTGTATACGCAAACTCAATTTTTTGAACGGGAAACAGGTATCTTTGATTTAGCAGCATACTCTAAACAAACAATACTTAGAACAAATTGTTTCACGGCAACAGCTATGATGAAAAGCCATAATTTTAAATTGATCGGTTTATATGACACAAATTTAAAATTCGCTGAAGATTGGGAGATGTGGATTAGAATGACACAGCATTTTGATAATGTATATAAAATTAATAAACCATTATTTTATTATCGGAAACGTTATTCCAATGATTCGATGACGGATCAAAATTGGAAAGCGAATATTTCTGATGAAGCACTGCTTTACATTTATAATAAACACTATCCCTTATTCAAAAAGTTTGGTTATGGGATAGAAAAATTAATAGGTCGAGTCTCTTCCGAAGAGAGATATAAGAAGAAGTATTATAATATTTGGTATAAAAAACTATTTTATTATCTAAAAAGGGCTGTGAAGTAGCGTATGTAGAAGATGAAACGTTATACAGAGTAAATGGCATATTTTTTGAAATATTGATTAAGGCATGGTAAATAAAAAAAGTATAATATTAATTATTCCGTTACATTTTCAATTCTACCGTGAATTAATATCTTCATTGCAAAATGTTGGCTTTGAGGTGATTTTTCTATTTATTACAGATAAACCTTTTAAGTATACAAATTTTGTTGAAAGGGCGCGCAGTTTTATTCATAAAAACCTACTATTGCAACATAATTTCAAAAAACAATTGATTTTTGGACGAGAGAACAAGAATCTACTAACACAATTAGAGAAAATTGAAAGGAAGATCGATTACGCCTTAATCATTCGATCAGATTTATTAGGGATAGCAACTTTACGAACTATTAAAAGTAAGGTGAACAAAATGGTCGCATATCAATGGGATGGACTTAATCGTTTCCCGTCTGTATTTGACCGTATTGATTTGTTTGATAAGTTTTTCGTTTTTGATGATAATGACTATTTAAAATATAAAGATAGTTATACTAATATTTGTTTTGCTACTAATTTTTATTTAGAAATACCTCCCGATAAGGACGTGGTTGTGAAACCTCAGAGTTTATGTTTTGTTGGTAGTTATCTTGAGAATAGAATGCCTTTCATTACAGAATTAATTGAATTCTTAATACAGGAAAATTTTGATGTAAATGTAAAACTGCTTTGTACCAAAGATAAAACTATTGACAAATACAAAGACTCCGGAATCGAATTTATTTCTGACCCGTTAACTTACACAGAGATGTTGCGTCATGTTCAACATTATGAAGCTTTATTAGATTTTGATAATGCAGCTATTCATTATGGCCTTTCATTCCGTATTTTTGAAGCTTTGTTTTATAGAAAGAAGATCATTACAAATAATTTATTGATTAAAAATTATGATTTCTATCACCCCAATAACGTGTTCGTATGGGATGGTAGCAACCTTTTAAAATTGAGGGATTTTTTGAATAAACCATTTGTTGAGATTGATAACTCGATTATAGAGAAATATTCCTTTAGAAATTGGGTAAAAAAAGTCTTAGACTAGAATAATTGAAATCCAAAATAGTATTTTCGTTTTCAATTTGCGATATGAGAAAATTTAATATCATATTTGATGCCGAACGGATGAAATATCCGCATACAGGTTTATATCACTTTTGTAAACAATTAGGAAATGCTTTATTACACAAGATAGCTGATCCTTATGCAATGGTATTTTATACAAATAATCCTGCGAACGAAGATTTTGGCTCCAGGGCTAGCTATTACCAGCAAAAATCGCTGCAGAAATTTTGGATGCCGCGATTTTCCAATAGTGATCTTTGGCATTCTACGTTTCAACTTAGTTCATATTTCCCGCGGAACAATAAAATTAAAGTTCTTTCTACGATCCATGATCTAAACTTCCTAAAAGAAAATAAGTCGGTCGAGAAGGAAAAAAAGTACCTGAAAAGCTTGCAGAATAATTTGGATAAAGCAGATGTTATTGTAGCAATTTCCCATTATGTAAAAAATGACCTCGAAGATTATTGTAATTTACAGGGAAAGCCACTTCATGTGATTTATAATGGAAATAATATTGAACAGAAATATTTGGATCAGTTAGATCCATCGCTCAAGTGTGATAAGCATAAGCCTTTCATTTATTCTATTGGTACCATAAATCGTAAAAAAAATTTTCATACGTTGCTTTATTTATTGGTAGGGAATGATTTGGAATTGAAAATCAGCGGTATTATTGCAGAACCTGATTATAATCAATATATACTTGATTTAGCTACTGAACTTGGGGTTGCCGGACGAATACAGCTCACTGGGCCGATAACAGAATCTGAGAAATATAACTATTTACAAAATTGTGCTTTATTTGCTTTCCCTTCGATAGCAGAGGGTTTTGGATTACCTGTTATTGAGGCGATGTCATTCGGCAAAAAGGTGCTGTTATCTACATACACCTGTCTCCCAGAAATCGGAGGACCTGAAGCTTTCTTTTTGGAATCCACAGATCCAGATTATTTGATCGAATTTGGGAAATCCAATCTGATGGATATTATCTATAGCGAAGATCGTACCGCAGAAATTAAAACTTGGGCGGCTCAGTTTTCATGGGATAAAGCAGCTAGTGAATATTGGGAACTTTATAAGAAACTTTTGAAATAAGAGAATGGCTATACCGAAAGTAATCTATCAGACGTTTAAAACTAACCAAATACCTTGGTTAACAAAGTTATACATTAAGAGCTTTAGACGAAAAAATAAAGGTTACAAGTATGAGTTTTACGACGATCAACGCGTAGATGCATTTATAAAGGAATCATTTAATGAAGAGATCTATAAAGCATACTCCAGACTTCAGATTGGAGCAGCAAAAGCTGATTTTTTTCGTTATGCTGTTTTATACATACATGGAGGAGTATACCTAGATCTCGATAGCGATATTCTGGTTAATCTGGATAAATACCTGCAAGACGATGACCATGCCGTTATCACGCGTGAAAAGAACCACCAAAATCTTTTTGCGCAATGGGCGCTGATATTTGAAAAGGGGCATCCTTTTCTGGAACGAACGATAAAGTATATTGTTGAAAACATTCAGCAAAATAAATTTCCACATGACGTGCACGGCATGACCGGACCAACAGTTTATACGAGGGCCGTCAACGATGTTATCCATGAAGACCCAACAGTCCCTTATCGCATAGTGCCTGATGACTACCAGGGGATAATGAAATTTAAATACAAGCTCGGTAAATTATTGATCTATGGAGATAGGTCACAACACTGGAAAAAACTACAGAAAGTAATAACTGTTGTGAAATCGGAGGACTAAAGTGTTAAATATTGCTTCTTCCATTGTGCAGCGAGGTTGTCATCATTAAACTTTTTAACAAATTCTAGTCCTTTTTTGATCATTTCATCTCGCTTGGAAGAATCACTAAGTAATGATTTTATGGCATGCTGTATCTGTGAAATATTGGTAGGGTCAATATAGCAAGATGCCGGTCCCCCCGCTTCTGGGAAGACGCCCATATTACTGGTGATAACCGGAGTACCTGAGTAAAGCGCCTCTATAATAGGAATGCCAAAGCCTTCATAAATTGACGGATAAATGAAGACCGTTGCCGATGCATAGAGAATAGCCAATTCTTCCATCGCTAAGCCTTGCAAAAAGTGTATCCTGTGCTCCATATTGTTTTGCTGAATATAGGCGAGGATCTCTTGATGGTAACGTGTTGGTTTACCCACAATAACAAGAGGAATATCAAGGTCTTTTATGGCCTTCACCACCGATAATATATTTTTACGCGCCTCAATGGTTCCAACATTTAGTAAGAACTCCTGTGGTAATTTTAATTTATTTCTTAGATCAGCCTTCTGTTCTGATGTTTTAGTGCTCTTGAATGCTTCGTGACAGCCCTGGTAAACGACATCAATTTTTTCTTCCGGTATATGAAAGAGGTCGACAATGTCGTTTTTAGTACATTGACTTATGGCAACGATACGATCGGAAGTCTCGCATGCATGTTTGAATTTCTTTTTATAAATCCAACGGTCAATTGGATGATAAAGTTCAGGGTGTCTCAGAAAAATTAAATCGTGAATGGTAACGATAGATTTAATATGAGCCTTTGCTAAACCTAATGGGATTTCACCCGATAGTCCATGGAAAATGTCAACTTTATCTTTCTTTAAATCATCCACAATACGTTGGTTGCGCCAGAGGTTGGGCCATGTGGTGTTGATCAGCCCTTGTGGTAAACGAATATTATTTTGAGCTGTCTGTTGATGGATATATTGATGGCCAGTTTTCGGCGTGTATTTTAGATACTCATTTTCCGGAGCATACTTTTCGAGTATACGAATTAAGTCGCGGCTGTAATTCCCCAAACCGGTATTGTTTAAGAAATAACGTTTTGCATCAAATCCTATCCTCATCTTATTCCGTTTATTCGTTCAATCACCATTTCTGGTGTAATTAAATCAATTGCTTCTACTCCGTCACAGATGCAGGACTTGTTGCCATACACTGAACTTGGTCTATGGGGATGTTCGACTTGGATACAATCTGCTAACTCTTGACCGTAGCCCGTAAATCCAGCGTAAGGGTGTGTTGCTCCCCATAACGAAAGGCATCTTACTCCCATTAACGAGGCCATATGAAGTCCTGAAGAGTCCATGCTAACCATCAGATCCAGATTCGAAATTAAATCCAGTTCTTCTCTCAACGTAAATTTTCCAATGGTATTGTAAGTATTCGGAAAACTTTCGGTCCAGTTTTGGGCGACTTGAAACTCTTCTTGACCACCTCCAAAAAGCAATACGTCATATCCATGGTGTGTCAAATGATCAATGATCTGCCCCATTTTTACCAAGGAAAGAATTTTATAACGATGTTGTGCAAATGGGGCAATGCCAATTTTTTTTCGATCGAAATTCGCGAACATACTAAAAGCAGCTTTGGGTACATCCTGCAAATTAGGAACCAATTTATGGCTGAGCTCAAATTTAAAACCTAATGCGCGAAATACATCTGCATAGCGTTCTACCGTTAGCCTCAGTGGAACTTTGATTTTGTTTTTTTCCCTGGTAAGCGCTTTTTTTTCTTCCCGCCCCTTGTCAAGCTGCTTCACTTTTACGCCCGATAAGGAAAAAAAAAGATCAAGCACACGCGAACGCAAATTGAAATGTAAGTCAGCTACGGCATCTGGGCAATACTGGGCCAGCTCTTTATTTAGCCTGAACAAGCCCCAAAAACCTTTATGAATGGTTTTGGGTTCAATCACATGGAACCTGAGGTTTTTTATTCCATCAAAGAATGGCGAAAAGAATGGTCTGCTGACCATAATGATTTCTACATCAGGATAGCGTATACAAAACTCTTTCAATACTGAGGCAACCATGGCAACATCGCCCATAGCTGAAAATCGCGTGACTATGATCCGTTGCGGTAAGGACATGTTTTTACTTTCCTGATGAATATAAGACAGGGTTCAATGAAGGATCGTTATACATTTTCATCTGTTTATAGACTTTCATGTATTTATCGCCCGATGCTATGGCATCCATCAATTCATCAATACTTTGAGATAAATCTTTTCTTTGTTCTAATAAAACGTTAAGCTTTTCTTGGCAGGTATTAATGTGCGCCTCGGAAGCATCTGTGCGTAACGTTTCCTGTTCCATATGGTAGATTTTTAAAGCCAGAATGGAAAGCCTATCAATAGCCCACGCCGGACTCTCCGTATTGATCGTTGCTGTAGGCCTAACCTGTATATCTTGAAACTTTTGTAGAAAATAGCTGTCAATATACTCTACGGTATCCGTGCGATATTGATTGGACTCATCAATTCGTCTTTTCCAATGTAAGCCTTCTTTAGGGTCAATAGCGGGATTACGCACGACATCTTCCATATGCCATTGTACGGTGTCAATCCAGCATTTTAAATAGAGGAGATGTTCCAGGGATTGTTTGTCATACGGATTTTGGATTGGATGCTCAATCTGGTCGTATACGTGGTAATCCTGGATAGCACGTTGAAAAATTGGATTTGCTATTGCACTAATCATGGTACAAACTTAGATAAATTGCTTTTTATATGCAATTTAATTGCGCTTTGCATAAAAAACAATTTATCGGTCTCTCCTAAACCATAGATAATACTTTTATTGAGGATATATAGTATATTATGGAGTTTATCCTTACTATTCAACCCGCACATAGCGTGATGGATTAGGATCGTAGATTTGTTAAGAATGAAAGAAGCTTCTCTGTTTTTCTAAAAGGCCGAAAGCAAAAGATCCGGAAAGATTCCTAAGCACAACACAGCCAAGGTACATAGGATGCTAATAAAGAGAAGAACAGCATTGACTTTTATTGTTGAAGATGCGGCATTGTCCCTAAGAAATGCGTTCAGTGGTATTTTAAAATAATAAAATAAAGAGATAACCGAAGTCAGTGCGCCGACAATAAGCAATGCCAATAAACCGAAGGATTGAAAGTTTTGATACTGTTCGAACACTTTGGAAAAGACCAAAAGCTTTCCGACGAATCCCGCAGTGGGAGGGAGCCCCACTAAAGCGATTAAAACCATTGAAAATGAAGTAAACAAAAGGGGGGACTGCTTTCCTAAGCCACGATAGGAATCGATGGATGTATTGCCCAGACTAACTTCCAAGGCATCAATAAATATAAATACAGCAATATTCATCAAAGCGTATATGGAAAGGTAAAACAACAATACATTCGACTCATTATTCTGATAAACCAATACAGCCATAAGTAGTATACCTGTATGTCCAATCGATGAATAGGCCATCATCCGTTTGGCATCCTGTTGACGTAGAGCCGCTAAATTACCGATCAGCATGGTTGCAATAGCTACCCCAATAATCACATACGTTAGGAAATCGCTAAAGTAAAAGGAAACATTAAGCCATGCGGCGAGGAGCTTGGATAATAGGACGACGACTGCAATTTTTGGTACTGTAGCCAGGTACGCGGTAATTACTGTGGGAGCACCTTGATAAACATCTGGACTCCAGACATGAAAAGGAAAAAAACTCAGTTTAAAGCCAATGCCTGTCAACAAAAATAATAGCGCAATGCTGATCATGACCTTTGGAGCTTCCATTAGGCCAGCAATGTGGCTCTGGGAATCAAAATTCAAGTTCCCCGTGAAACCGTAGAGTAAAGACAAACCGTAAAGCATCACTGCCGCACAAATCGATCCAAAGAGTACATATTTTAAAGCCGCCTCCGACTGAACTTTAGTCGCTGAAAAGTATCCCACCATGATATAGGAACTAATGGAAACGGTTTCAACGGCTATAAAAATCATCAGCCAGTTACTCGACATGGTCAATAGGTTCAGTCCCAACGTTGCCGTCAGTAAAACAGCATATAGATCTCCTAACGGCCGGCCATATCTACCATGACCTTGTTGAATAAAAATACAAACAAGGAATGTCGACAACAGGATAATCAATCGTGCAGAGGTTGCAAAGGCATCAACCTGGATCATATCAAAAAAGCCAGCCATCTCTACCTTACTGAGTCCTTGCCCAACAAGGTAACAGCCACTCAACAATAATCCGATGATCGTAAGCATAAAAGACGTATGCTTCCAGTGCTTGTCGGCAAAAAGACTAGCGAGAATAGTACCAATAAAAGTGATGATCAATGTCAGTTCGGGTTTAAAATACGGTACACTGACGATAATCTGATCGAGAAATGAACTGATATATGGACTGAATGCGAGCATGCTGATTTAAATAAATTGTTGAATAAAGCTTACAAGATTCAGGACACTTGCGTTTAAATTGTTAAAAACTAATGCAGGCATAATGCCAAGTAATAAGGCCAACGCTAACGTTGGAAATAAGATCACCTGCTCGCGCGAATTGACATCTGTCAGTGCATTGCTCCAAGATTCACCGCCTTTTAAACGAATCTGTCCAAAGAACATCCGTTGCAATGTCCAAAGTAGGTAGGCTGCACTTAATAAGATACCTATAGAACCTGCAAGTGCCATCCAACGCGGCAAACCTGTGCCAACACTTTCAGAATTGAATGAACCGATAATGACAAATGCTTCACCAATAAAAGCTGAAAAGCCAGGTAAACCTAAGGAAGCGAAAAATGCAACAGCAACATACCCCGTATATTTGGGCATAATTTGAGCTAAACCTCGAAAACTATAGATATTTCTATCATGCACGCGGTCATAAACTACACCGACAAGAAAGAAGAGGGCCGCGGATAAAAAACCATGGGAGATCATCTGAAACATCGCTCCAGAAATTCCTTCTGCAGTTAATGAAGCAATACCTAATAAGACAAAGCCCATGTGGGAAACGGATGAATACGCAATCATTCGTTTGAGGTCTTTTTGTGATAAGGCGTTCAAGGCTCCGTAGATAATGGAAACAACGCCTATTAGTCCAAGCCACCAATTGGATAAGGCGGCCATGTCGGGAAAGATGCTATAACAGATACGGATGATACCATAACCTCCGATTTTCAAAAGAATACCTGCTAAAATAATGGATACTGGAGTCGGTGCTTCGACGTGGGCATCGGGTAACCAGGTATGCAATGGCACGATGGGCACTTTAATGGCAAAGGCAAAAAAGAGCACAATGAAGCCAAGCAGTCTGGCCGAAATACCCAAGATTTCCTGATAACCACCCCACTCAAAAATAGATCCTTCAAGGTAATTCTGTGGGTTCATCATATGGATCATATTGAACGTATGCGCTCCAGTCATCGGGTTGATCACTGAAAAGTATAGTCCTACGATGATCAATAGCATAAATACAGAACCAAATAGCGTGTATAAAAAGAATTTGATGGCTGCGTATTCGCGTCTTGCACCACCCCAGATACCGATCAGGAAATATAGTGGAAGTAACATCACTTCATAGAAAAGGTAGAACAGGAAGAAATCCAGTGCACAGAAAATCCCCATAACAGCCATATTAAGCACCATGAGTAAAGCAAAGTATCCCTTCGGACTCTTCTGTATATTCCAGGAGGCTCCGATAGCCATCAACATCACAAAAGCGCTCAGCAATAATAAGGGCATCGATATCCCATCAATACCAATGAGATAATCAATTTCTAGCTTACCTATTGATCCTAGATCTAAACGAATCCAGGAAACCTGCTCAACAAACTGATAGCCCCCCAGATCTTGAATACCTGTTTTGCTTGCATCAAAATGTGCGTAACACAATCCAGCCAGTACAAATTGTATTGCGGTAAATGCTAACGCAATATATTTGTAACTCAATTTATATCGTGTTGGCAAGGCGAGAATAAGCGCCGTAGCCAATAGCGGTAAAAATATCAATAAGGATAAAATAGGCATTTCCTAAAAGAATAAAAGATAAATTAAACCAAGTAAAACTATTAAAAAGACGGAGTATAAAGCGGTCTGTATCTTCCCGTTTTGTACCAGGCGGACTTGATGACCGGTCCAATAGGTTACCGAAGCAACCGTGTTGACGAAGCCGTCTATAATATATTTGTCTATCCAAACACTTAATTGTGAAATCGATAGCACGATTGACTGAATCAAAGAAACAAAGGCATCAACAACATGTCGGTCAAACCAATAACAGAATTGAGCCAATTTTAATGTGCCCTTGATAAATACAACATCGTAAAACTGATTGATATAGCCCTGATTTAAAGAAACCTTCAGTGCCGGATTGGCCGGATTGAATGGGTATCTATGCTGCACATACCATTTCCAGCCGATGATCCAGCCGATAACTGAACCAAGGAGGAGTATTGCAGGGATAATCAGGTGGGCAATGTGGCTTGGAGCAAAGGCATATTCGTCCGATAAGAGTCCGTCCATCAACCAGGAATCGTGGTACGAAAATGGATTGAACGAAAATAGTGGAAATAAGCAGAATACACCCAAAACAAACATGGGCATCAACATGGTTTTTGGCGCTTCATGTAGCGGATGATCATGTAATTTGCCATGCAGTTGGTTAGTAAGCCTAAACTCTCCAAAAAAAGCTTTAAACAGCAATCTACCAATATAGAAAGCGGTTAAAATACTTACAATGATCAAGCTTAATGGGATGATCAGGTATAAGTTCCCTTTTGAAAGAGCCCATTCAAAAGAAGATATAACGATACTGTCTTTGGATAGAAAACCTGAAGTCAGTGGGAATCCGGCAAGTGCTAGTGAAGCAATACTCATGAGCACAAAGGTCTTGGGCATATAGTGACGTAATCCACCCATGTTCCGTAAGTCCTGCGGATCAAAGTCTAGTTGACTATGTGTTTTCAGATGGGCCATCTCATGAATGACAGCTCCAGCGGAAAGAAACAATAAACACTTAAAGAAAGCATGTGTCGTAAGATGAAACAAAGCGGCATCCCATGTTCCAATACCGATCCCAACCATCATAAAGCCCAGTTGCGATATGGTCGAAAAGGCAAGAATACGCTTGATGTCATATTGGCCCAAGGCGAAGTATGCTGCCGAAGCTGCCGTGATGGTACCGATAATAGCGATAAATAGTAATGCCGATTCGCTGAATAATGGAAATACAGTAGCCAATAGGAATACGCCGGCTGCTACCATGGTTGCCGCATGGATCAAGGACGATACGGATGTAGGACCTTCCATGGCATCCGGAAGCCATACATGTAGTGGGAATTGTGCTGATTTGGCCATAGCAGCCAAGAAAAAGGCTAGTCCTCCTAGGGTAAACCAGATCTGAGGTAAACTATTGACTGGAGATACCCATAGTCCATCGACGATTGCGGATTGATAGAGCAGTCCATTATCACCAAATAAATCGACCAAATTAAGTGTCTTGAACTGCGTAAATACGATCGCAAGGCCGATTAGAAAGCCGAGGTCACCGATGCGATTAACCAAAAATGCCTTTTTATTGGCTTGTACAGCTGTTTCGCGCGTAAACCAAAATCCGATAAGGAGATAGGATGCAAACCCAACCAACTCCCAAAAGACATACATCAGTAAAAGACTGTCCATAATGACCAATCCCAACATGGCGAAACAAAACAGGCTTAGATACATCCAATAGCGATGAATGCCGGGATCACCTTTCATATATGCCCGGGAATAAACATGCACCGGTAATGCTACAGTAGGTACCAAGAAAAGCATTAAGGTGCTTAAATTATTTAACAGGATACCAACTTTAAATGAGGTTTCGCCAATAGTGAACCAATCCGCCTGAACCGTTACGGGGGCATTATTCCATATGGTGAACCAGGTGAGCCCACCACCGGTAAAACTGAGGGCGATGGCTAGGAGGGAGACAATACCTGACTGGTCACGTTTGCCTAATAAAGATTGATATAAGAACGCTACTAATGGGGACACTACGGTAACTAGCGCGGTCAAAAGGGGCGATATGTGAACAACTTGATCCAATGTTTATTTGTCTTTTAATTGGTTTACCTCATCCGGATTAATGGTGTTGTAATGTCTATAAACATTTAATACAATAGCCAATCCAACGGCTACAGCTGCCGCTGCTAGAACAATCGCAAACAACGCAAAAATTTGTCCGCCATAACTCACTTTATCATATTTCCCAAAGGCAACAAAATTCAGGATAGCTGCATTGATCATTAATTCAATACCAACCAAAATCATAATCGCATTTTTCTTGGAAAGAACGGTGTAGAGTCCAATGCTAAAGATACACGCACTCACCACCAAGAAATGGGTCAGCGTGATCATAGTGTACGCTCCTTTCTGGATAAATGAGATGCTCCAATTAAAGCCATCATCAGAAATATCGATATAATTTCAAAAGGCAATACGTAAAAAGTCATAAAACGTAATCCGATTTGATGAATATTGTTATCAGTCGCAGTAATATTATTTCCATTTTCTATGGACTGAATGATCCACGTTGATGGTGCCTGTTGCCATTCAAAGATGCCATAAAGCATCAGTAACAGAAAACCAAGTACCACTGGAATAGCTTGCCATTTGGGCATGCTTAAGAAGGAACCGCTGTTGTCTTGAAGATCTTTTAGGAGTTCTTTATTGGACAGCATAAAGGCAAACAGCATAAGAATGAGTACGCCTCCGACATAGACCATGATTTGTGTGATGGCCACGAAATCAGCTAAAGCAAATAGGTATAGTCCTGCCATTGCAAATAAAACAATAAAAAACAGGAATAATGCGCGCGCGATATTTTTAAGATTGACCAGTAAAAGGGCCGAACCGATTGCTAGGATAGCGAAAGCGTAGAACAAAATACTTTCCATTTTCTATTTTTGCTTTGCTGCCTCCTTTTCAGCTTGAAACTGTGTCCATTCAGCTTTGCGTTGAGCTACCTGCTCGTCAGTCATGTCTGAAAACCCGTAAATAAGATCGGTCAGCTTTTGCGAGCTGCGGTCATATGCATTGGTCATGGTAATACATTCTGTCGGACATACCACCGTGCACAGGCCGCAATACATGCATTTAGCCATATCAATATTGAATTTTGCGGGATATAACCGTTTGACGCTACCGTCTGAAGTCTTTCCGATCGCTTCTGGCGATTTGATCGCTTCAATTTCGATACAGTCCACAGGACATGCCTTAGCGCAAAGATCACATACAATACAGTCGTCGATATCAACCTGCAATTGGTAACGCGCGACTTCCGGGATAGGCATTTTTTCACGCGGATACTGCACCGTCACAATACCTTCCTGTTGATTAAAGTAGTTTTCTTTTTTGATATTTAATTCCGTCCGTGAGCGACGTGCACCAAACAGGTGTTTGACAGTCAAAGATAAACCTTTGATTGCCGTACGAAATGCATGCGAAGCCGTTTTAAATATCATAATATCCTATGCTATAACTAAAATTCGCCAAATGGCAGAGATGGCAATACACAGAAAAGCCAGCGGTGTCAATACTTTCCAACATAAACTCATCAATTGGTCTGCACGTAACCGCGGTAATGTCCATCGGATCCACATTTGGATGCCTACAATAAGGAATGATTTGGCTAAGGTCCAAAATATTCCCCAGGCTAAACCAGTCGTCCAATCTGCGAGGCGTACAGCCCCAATGTTTGGTAATGGTGTGTTCCAGCCGCCTAAAAAGAGGACAACGCCCAACATCGATACCAAAAACATCATAGCGTACTCGGCCAGAAAGATAAAGGCAAATTGTATTCCACCATATTCCGTATGGAAACCACCGACCAGTTCAGATTCGGCTTCCGGAATATCAAAAGGAGCACGATTACACTCGGCAAGAGTAGCGATAAAGAATATGATGTAGGTGATAATCAAATGCGGAGCCTGAAAAATATTCCAGGCGAAGAGACCGCCAATCTCATTAACTTCCCAAATACCCAAGAATTTAATGCTCCCATTGGTGAGGATTCCCTGCCCAATAGCGATTTCATTCAGGTTTAGGGTTTGTGTAAGCATGACAACTGTAATCAGCGAAAGGCCGACCGGTATTTCATAGGATACCATCTGTGCAATGGCACGCATGGAGCCTAACAAAGAATATTTATTGTTGGAACCCCAACCAGCCATTAAAATGCCCAAAGCATCAATGGAAATTATCGCCATAATGAAAAATAAACCGGTATGCGTATCGGCTGGAATAAAATCCTTTGCCCAAGGAATAACGGCAAACCCTGTAAAGACGGCAACAAAAATAATGATAGGAGCAATCCTAAAGAGAATCTTATCTGCCGATGAAGGGGTGATCAGTTCTTTTTGGAGTAATTTAAGAATATCAGCGATGGTTTGAAGACTACCATACTTTCCGGTTTCCATAGGACCTAGCCGATCTTGGACGAATCCGGCAATCTTTCGCTCGGCATATACTGCAAATAAGGTAAATGCTGCTATAAAGGTGAAAATAGCAATAGGAACCAAGATATGTAGTACATTTTCTAGCAAGTCTTATTTATAATGATTTTTAATAAGAGACGAATCAATACGCAAACTTAACGAAAAACAGGGAATTTAGATAAGGAAAAATTAAAATATACTTAACAAGTAGATTATCGTGACAATAGCGTAGCGGCGAGCAGCTATTTATTGTTTGATCGAATAGGTCATTCGTGCTTGCAAAGGATTCACAGGAGTTGCAATAAAAAGAAAAAAGCATCCTGTAAGGATGCTTTTTCGGATATAAATCAAAACCGAATTAACGATTTGAGAATTCAACGTAATCACGTTCTGTGTGGCCAACATACACCTGTCTAGGACGGCCGATAGGCTCTTTGTTTTCACGCATTTCTTTCCATTGTGCAATCCATCCCGGGAGACGGCCTAAGGCAAATAATACCGTAAACATATCTGCTTTGAAACCTAGTGCACGGTAAATAATACCAGAGTAAAAATCAACATTTGGATAAAGTTTTCTGTCGATGAAGTATTGGTCATTCAATGCAGCTTCTTCTAATTTCTTAGCGATATCCAATACAGGGTCTTGCACACCTAATTTTTCCAAAATATCGTCACATGCTTTTTTGATGATTTTAGCACGTGGGTCAAAGTTTTTATAAACGCGGTGACCGAATCCCATTAAACGGAAAGGATCGTTTTTGTCTTTCGCTTTGGCAAGATATTTTTCGGCATCACCACCATCATTTTTAATAGCTTCTAACATTTCAATTACCGCTTGGTTTGCACCTCCATGCAATGGACCCCATAATGCATTAATACCTGAAGCAACAGATGCATAGAGGTTTGCATTTGACGAACCTACGATGCGAACGGTAGATGTCGAACAGTTTTGCTCGTGATCAGCATGCAAAATCAGCAACTTGTGCATAGCATCAATGACAACCGGATCGAATGTTTTTTCGTCGTTAACTTCTCCGAACAACATATTCAGGAAGTTGTCGATGTAGCCAAGGTTATTTTTAGGGTATACAACAGGGTGTCCTAATGATTTCTTCTGGATCCAAGAAACGATTGTAGGCATTTTTGCCAAAAGATTGATGATCGTTTGATCCTCTTCTTCATCTGTTAAGTTTGGATTTAAAGATTCTGGGTAAAATGCCGATAATGCACCAACTAAACAGGAAAGTTGCCCCATTGGGTGTGACTTGGAAGGAAATCCAGCGAAGAAATTTTTCATATCCTCGTGGATCATCATTTGCTTTTTGATGTCAGCTCTGAATTTTTCCAATACCTCTTTTTTGGGAAGCTCTCCATAAATCAACAAATAAGCAACTTCCAAGAAAGTCGATTTCTCTGCCAATTGTTCAATGGGATATCCTCTATATCTCAATATGCCTTTTTCACCGTCAAGGAAAGTAATCGCACTCTTCGTAGCACCCGTATTTTTATATCCTGGGTCTAATGTAATAAATCCGCTTAGATCTCTTAATTTGGAAATATCAACTGCTTTTTCATTCTCAGTACCGACAACGACCGGAAGGTCATAAGAAGTTCCGTCTAAATTTATAGATGCTTTATCTGACATGTTTATATATTATCTTATATCTGATTTGTTATGCTAATCTCACAAATTTAACTATTTGATATTTAAAATTGAAAGTTCTTGTGGAATTAAAATGACATGACTACGTCATATTGGATAATATCTACTAACAATTTACGTAAATAAGCAAATCATTTATCCAAATTTAACATTACCTTATTGTACAAAGCGCTAATCTATTTTTCGCTGAGCAACCTTTCCTTTATCTTCATAATTCCCATGTTTACCTGATCCAAAGAAAGGAAGTATAACAAAACACACAAGAATAATAGAAGTTGCGGTCAGTATTCCAGTTGTCCATAGAATTTTACTGAAATTTTCGGCAGCTAACAGCTGAATGCCCCACATTCCCAAAAGGAAATAGGTAGCAACGAAGAGAATCACCAAGGTAAATAGTATACCGAATATATATTTCATAATGGGTTATATTTTGTTGAGAATCTGTTTTTTTAATGCGTCGAATTCTTCCTGGGTAATGATATTTTCACGAAGTAGCAGTTGCATCTTTTGGAGCTTCTCCACGAAGTCGCCTTCTTGCTGAATATGACCTTTGATTTCCGCTTTTTGAAGATCAAACTGCTTACCCAGTTCCATACCGACGCCAAGTTGTGCGCCCACTCCCGCAATCCCACCTTCATTTTTAGCGGCATCACGCAGCGCGCGTAACTTTTCTAATTCAACATAGCTTAAACCTGCTTGCTGTGCGGCTTGATTTTGTGTGGTTAGATCGGCGATTTCTCCAATCCTCCTTTTGGTATTGGCATCAAATTGGGTTCCTAGGATTTTAAAATCTGTAATATCGAGCCCGAGATCTTTAAAATCTTGTTCCACTGCAGTCTTGATGTCGTTAGATAGTAATGCTAGTTGGCTATCAATCTCATTATAGCCTAGCTTCTTTTGTGCAATCTGTGCGGTAATTTGTTGGGGAATGCGATTATTGAGTATGTCTTGGATGACTGCTGTAGTGACTGTATTTTGATTGGCGACAATGTTTTTATAGAAATGGACCGGTTCATTGATCAGGTAGGAAAATGTACCATTCAAACCGATTTCTATAGGTAAATTGTATTGTGGGTCGATATATTTGATCGGAGAACCTGTTCCCCAGGATTGATTGACGATAGCAGCCGTGCGAAAAAAGTAGATATACAGTTTGTGTTCGGATTCGAAATTTTGCCGTAGTCGTGCTAACGTAGTAAAAAATGGATGATTATCCGTTTTGAGGTTATACGTTCCAGGTTCGGTTAGCAGATTTTCGCCTTTACCTTCATACACAAGAATGCATCCCTGCCCTGGGGCGAGGATTAGTTTGCTGGAATTTTTGATCTCATTCCTTTCGGATGGAAATTTATACCATAATAATCGAGGGTCTTGGTTTTTCCACTCGATAACTTCAGAAAGTTGGTTGTTAAAAAGATTAAATAGTCCCATAGTTATTAATTTAGTGTGTCGAATTTGGGATTATACCCTTCAAATTTGTTGATTTGTTTTCCATTATTATCAAAATAATAATAGTCACTCGAGCCTCTTACAATAAAGCCGTCTTTTAACAGGCTCCCATTTCCATAGATGGACTTGAGGTCAGTAGTAAAGGTTTTTTGTATAGCCCCAGTTGTGATATCCAGCAGTTGGATCTGGAAAGGATCGTCTTCAGCTGGTGTTGGCTTATAGGCGATAAGGAGCGTTTTGTCATTCTGGGCGATGACTATAGGCTGAAAGTAAAGTCTGCCTGGTGTAAAGTCTTTAAAGTTAATCAAACGCGCTCCTTTAAATTGCCACGGATTGATCAATACTTTTTTATAGGGATCTCGGTCCGTAAAAATACCCGATCCACCATAATCCTTATCCCAAGAAAACCGTGGGGTATCTTTAGGATATCCATATTGATAATGGTAAGTATACTGGATTAACTGAATTTTTTCCTCTGGATAATAGCTGGACTTACTTGAAAAAGTAAACTCCGTTTTTGTCGTCGGATTGGGAAGTTTTTTTCTTCTTTCCTCGTAAAGCACTTTATCCGGTATCGCCTTATTTATTAACGGGTAATAGGCCAGATTTTGACCTTCATTGTTGATAATTTGATAAGCGGAACCATAGTCTTCATACTTAAATTCAACTTTGGCTATGCCAGTACTTAAAGATGGAGCATCTTTAACATAATTTTCCAAAACACTCTTATACGTGAGCGTGTTTTTGTCAAGTTGATAGATGTATTTGGACTTGACGATGATGTAAAGGTTTTGGTCTTCAAATACCTGAAGTTTAACGTCGCTGCTCGATAATTCAACGGGAGTCTCCATCAATGCTTTTACCCATTCTTTTTTACCTGTTTTAGGGTCAAAAAGCCCAATGTATACCTTGTTGTCTTTGGTTGAATCCATTCTTTTCCTAAAAGTTCCTACATTACCAACGACCACAACATGCGGCGTATTATTTTTGTCCATGAATAACGTATTACTCGCATAGTTCCATTCAAGCGGTTCTACTTCTTCTTTCTCGTTCGCTGAGTTGGAACCACTATAAGTGGAATAACTCGGCTCAGGTTTCTTGGAAAAAATAGCACTTATAGCCCCTATGATAAACATGACCGCGATAAATCCCACAACGGCGAATAGGATAATCCGAAGGGCCTTATATTGATCTGTATTGTTGCGCGGATAGTTATAGTTGTGATTGATATTGATATCGTCGCTATCGAGAAAAAATTCTGTTCCGCAGCTGTCACATTTATAATAATCCGGACGTAGTGTGGTTACTTTTATACTCCCACAATGCGGACATTTGATCGCTTTAATATTTTTAGCCATTGATCTTAATTGTATTTATCTTGAATCATCTTATTACTTTTCATGCTTCCAATCGATCGGATTGCATTGAATTTATCCAGTTGATTTTTTTTCTTTCCAATGCAGGACACGATTTATAGTGAATTTAGAATTAAAATAATCCTATAACAAATTTTCTGCCAGCTAACTTATATTCGTGGGATTTGAGTTTAAAAACGCAGAAAATGAGCGATTTCTTTTTTGATCTAATAGAACTGATGCTATTTACTGTCGATTATATAACTCAGTATAAAAAGATTTTTTATATTTACGAATTGTTCGTAGATTAGTGAAAGATTAGATAAAGTAGATACAGGCATGGAAAAATTAACAGCACAGGAAGAACAGGCAATGCAGTCGATTTGGAGTCTCAATGGAGGATTTATAAAGGAGATCTTAGATAATATCAAAGGTGAAAAGATGCCTTATACCACCTTGGCTTCAACAGTAAAGAATCTGGAACGTAAAGATTTTGTGAAAGCAGTGCGTTATGCCAACGCTAAGCGCTATGAACCGATGGTGAGTGAGGAAGATTATAAAGCGAAATTTATGAATTCCTTTGTCGGTGATTATTTTAAAAATTCCTATAAGGAGATGGTATCTTTCTTTGTGCAGGAAGAGAAACTAACAGCTGATGAATTAAAGGAAATTATGGACATGATTAAGCATAATAAATCTTGATAGCATGGAAACCTTACTCACCTATATTATACAAGTCAATCTATTGTTGGGTATTATCTATTTGGGATATATTGGACTATTGAAAGGGCTGACATTCTATGTGCTAAATCGGGTATACTTCCTAGTGGGTGGACTTTTTGCTTTTATGTATCCATTTTTGGATTTAAAGTCTTTTTTCGTACAGCGCGGGCTGAATCTGGGGGGAGTAGGCGAGCAGATTTCACTATATATGACGGAGCCGGAGGTCCAACAACAGTTATCTTTAGGAAGGCTGGTGGAAATCCTGTTTGTGACCGGTGCCGTTTTATTGTTATTGAAATTTGTATTTCAGTTATTGAGTTTATTGCGGATTCATCTGAATTCGAAGTCCGATCAATGGCGGACGTATTTATTCCGGAATGTGCTTATTCCGGTTGTTCCATTTTCGTTTTTGAATAAAATATATGTCAATAAGGGGCAGCATCAGGAGGCTGAACTGAAAGATATTTTTAAGCATGAGGATATTCATGTGAAAGGCCTTCACAGTCTAGATATTTTATTGTTTGAAATGATATTGGTGTGTTGTTGGTACAATCCTTTCGTTTGGCTCATGCGCAGGGCCATTCGCCAAAATTTGGAGTTCTTGACTGATCAACAGGTCCTTGATAAAGGAGTGGACAAGCAAACCTACCAGTACAGCTTATTGAACGTGTCCAAAAAGGGGGGCTCGGTGGGATTGAGCAATCAATTTAATTTTAAACTTTTAAAACGTCGTATTATGATGATGAACAAGAAGCGATCATCGAAAATAGAGCTGAGTAAATATGCCTTTCTTTTACCGGTATTTTTATTGACGGGAGCCGCATTTACAGTAAGTAAAGCCGAGGGGAGTATAGAAGGGGTAGTGGAGCAGGTAAATAAGACGGCTGTTATTCAGTTGGACAAGGACTTACAAGTTGATGTTGCTTTGCCTGCAACGATAAGTAGCAAGGTAAGTAAGCCTTTAGCGGAAGATTTGCTTACCAGGCAAATGACAAAGGATACCTTGAAGCCAAAAGGTGTTAGAGATACGATTCATTTTCGGACAAATATGAAGTCTGAAAAGGAGCCGCTCTATTCAACCATTATGTCTGCTATTCCATCGTCGGAAATCGAATCGATCGATTTAATAAAGGATAATGGTAAGGCAATATATGGTGAAAAAGGCAAGAACGGCGTTGTCCTTGTTACGTTGAAGAAAAATGGTTTACCTATGGTAACGAATCAGACCCTTACTTTTACTAATGATAAAAAGGACAATGCAGGTAATCCTAAGATTAAGGTAAATGGAAATCCTACGAAAGTTGTTGTGGCGGGGTATAAATCTGTAAATACGACTGAACCAGAGCTCAAAGGCCGAGCGGAGGGAATCTCTGGAAATAGCATTGGGTTATCAAATGATGGATCGAGGAAAGTTGCTGTACGCAGTATTAAGTTTCGTGGAGTTCATGGAGCTAAGGATAATCCTCTATTTGTGGTCGACGGGAAAATTGTCGAAGACGCTCAGTTAAGTGGGTTAGACGCGAATACAATCGATAACATATCGGTTTTGAAAAATAATCCTGCTACGGCACTATATGGTGATCAGGCGGAGAATGGCGTTATCATTGTGACCACCAAGGCATATGCAGAGGAACATCCTAAGGCAACATCTTTTGATGTAGAAGACGGTCTTTCTGGGAAAGGGAAAAAAGTAACTAAGACTGAGTTAGAGAAAGAAAAAGGAGAAGTGGTTAAAAAAGAAAGGGGGCAATCATCCATTCGATAAGAAAAAGCCGATATATTTGGCTTTTCCGTTTGTGGAGTTGTTTTTTTTTGTAAAAACGAAAGGGTTATGGCAATATTATCATTTCAAATAGATTCTTCTGAAGTAGAAAAGATTAAAGCGGTACTAAAGGCACTCGGTGGGACAAAAATAAAAGTTGAGTCTGAAGATAGATCGTCGAAATTAAATGACCGCGTGAAAGAAGCTAGAGCTGAGAAAGAAAGAGGTGAATTAGTCCAATTGGATAGCAAGAATATATGGGAAAGTATTTAATCCAATATTCAAAAAAAGCGATTAGAGATTTGCAAATGATAAAAAAATCTGGACGTAAATCTGATAGGACAAGAATTGACCGAACAATTAAAATATTTTGACGGCGAAATTTGGAGTAGGGCGATCAATAAGAAAGATCGCCTTATTTATGAAATTTTTGAAGATGAGACTGCTGTCGTTGTGATCCAAGCACTGGGGCATTACAACAACAAGTGACTTATTTTGTATTCAGGTTCGTCATGGTTAGCTCGATGCCTATATTAACAAAACTCTGGATCATTTTAACGGAATGGTCTATCAGAGCCGGTAACTCTGCTTGTTCATCTTTATCAAAAGGGCCAAGTACATAATCTACCTGTCTACCTTTTGGGTAGTTGTCTCCAATGCCGAAACGTAAACGGGGATATGCTTGTCCACCGCAAAGCTGTTCAATGGATTTTAGTCCGTTGTGACCAGCGCTACTTCCTTTGGGCTTCATGCGTAGTGAGCCGAAAGGGATCGCCAAATCATCCACAATTACCAATACATGCTCAATTGGGACTTTACATTGTTGCATATAATAATTAACAGCCTTTCCACTTAAGTTCATGTAAGTCGTAGGTTTAATGACGGTGACATTATGCCCTCGTTGCTTAAATTCACTATAATAGGCTAATTTCAGCAAGGAGAAGCTAGCACTGGCCTGTTTAACAAGCTCATCGGCAACCATAAAACCGATATTATGCCTTGTGTCGGCATATTCACTGCCAATATTGCCTAATCCAACGATAAGATAATTCATGATGCAAAAATAAAAATTTTAGTAAACAAAAAAAGCACCGAATTCCGGTGCTTTCTGCAGTATCTTAAAATCTTGTTCAGATTATTTTTTACCACCTTTAGTTGCTTTAGCAGCTTCTTGTTCAGCTTGACGCAATGCACGAGACATGATTACTGATACGATTGTATCATCAGCATTGTTCAATACTTTTGCGTTTTCTAATTGAATTTGACCCACACGAACTGATTTACCAACCTCTAAAGATTCCATTGGTACTTCAATTTCTTGCGGTAAGTTTGCAGGTAAAGCTTTTACGCGTAAATTACGTAATTTTTGAACTAATTTACCCCCCATTTTAACACCTGGAGAAGTTCCTGTCAATTTGATAGGGATATTCAATGATACTTCTTTGTCATCGAATAACTCTAAAAAGTCAACGTGAGTAACTAAATCAGTTAATGGGTGGAATTGTGCGTCTTGAACGATAGCTCTTTTAGTTTGACCTTCAATGTTTAATTCAACAATGATTACGTCAGCAGTGTAAAGAACTGGTTTCAAATCAGCTGCGGACACAGAAAGAGCTGTTTGCTCTGTACCACCGTAAAGTACTGCTGGTACTAAGCCTTGGTAACGCAATTCTTTTGCATCTCTTTTCCCTACGTTCTGTCTTACAGAACCGCTAATAGCAATTGATTTCATCTTTTAATTTTTTTTTAATGGTTGATGAGAGCTCGAGTAAATAACAATTGTTTTTCTGACAATGCTATTTACATCTCGGTTTCATCTTTTAATTTTTTATAAATTTGAGGTGCAAAGATAATCTAATTTCTGGTATTATCAAAAAATACGACTGATATTACCTCGAAAACAGGCACTTATTCAAGATTATGAACTTTTCCATTCTCATGATTATACCTATTCAAATTTGTTGCTTAGCTCAATTTAAGAACAAATAGATACCATTTCCTATATTAAAACCGAAATAGGACTCTTTTAGTAGGGAAATAACAGGGGGTTAACAGGGGGTTAACAGNNCTGTTAACCCCCTGTTAACCCCTCGGTAATGTAGGAATTGATATAAATCAAGTATTGTTCACTTATGTATGAACTAGAAAGCTATTCGCCTAGGGCTAAAAAGAGGAACCACGCGAAATAGTATTTTTAAATAGTTGTTGCTTTTAGAAAAGGGGGGATGGTGCCATACAAAAAAAAGACTCTGGTCGTTTCGCTAAAGGCTTCACGCACCAGAGTCCAATATTTAATAGCTAAAACGCAACGCTTATTCTACTTCAAATAAGTCAGAAATAGAAGAGTGTTGATTGACGCTTTTTATGGCTTTCGCGAATAAATCAGCTGTGGATAACACTTTGATTTTGGTCGATTGTTTTGCTTTTTCTGGATCCAATTGAATCGTATCCGTCACGATCATTTCTGACAATACAGAATTTTCAATGGTTTCATAAGCTTTTCCTGATAGCACAGCATGCGTACAAACTGCTCTGACAGATTTTGCACCGTTTTCCATAATCAATGCCGCTGCTTTTGAAAGTGTACCGGCCGTATCACAGATATCATCGATCAAAACAACATCTTGACCTGTAACGTCGCCGATGATCGACATCGATTCGATTTCATTCGCACGCTTACGGCGTTTATCACAGATAATAACTTCTGCATTGAAAAATTTAGCAAAAGTACGTGCTCGGTACGAACCGCCCATATCTGGAGAAGCAATCGTTAAATTCGGAAGTTTTAGTGATTTGATATAAGGAACAAAGATAATAGAGCCATCCAAATGATCAACAGGGATATCGAAAAACCCTTGGATTTGAGCTGCGTGAAGGTCCATCGTCATGATGCGGTGGATACCAGCAGCTGTCAACAGATTAGCAATCATTTTAGCGCCGATAGCAACTCTTGGTTTGTCTTTTCGATCTTGTCTTGCGAAACCAAAGTAAGGGACTACCGCTGTGATGTAATGCGCTGAAGCTCTCTTCGCTGCATCTGTCATCAATAATAATTCAAAAAGATTGTCGGTAGGTTGGTTGGTTGACTGGATAATGAAAACATCGCTTCCGCGAACAGATTCATTGTAGAATGGTTGAATCTCACCGTCGCTAAAACGTGATAATGTTTTGTCTCCTAGTGGTTTCCCGTAAGATTGTGCGATTTTTTCGGCTAGTTCTGTAGTGCCAGAACCTGCAAATAGTTTAACCGTGTTGAATTGCAAAGGCATGGTTTTGTATATTTATGTTGGGTTGTTGTATTGTCGTTTATTCAATATTTTTATTCCCTGACTATTTTTTAAAGTTAAACATTAAAAAAAATGGATTGTTTTCACAATCCATATATGCTTAACTTTAAAAGTTGTCCGACCTGGATTCGAACCAAGACAAACAGAACCAAAAACTGTCGTACTACCCTTATACTATCGGACAATGTCTCTAAAAAGTCAACGTTTCCGTCTTTTTCTTTTTGACGACGCAAAGATAGAGATTTGTTTTAAAAATCAAAATGCAATTTAAAAAAATCTGAACCCTTTTATAAATATAAGCCTTGCATATAACGCAGAAAAGGCTTGCAAATGCAAGCCTTTTCTATTGTTTGTTGTCCGACCTGGATTCGAACCAAGACAAACAGAACCAAAAACTGTCGTACTACCCTTATACTATCGGACAAACAATTCAAAAGTGCTTTCGATCGTGATGATGTCGTTCACATTTGATGATGCAAATATACGGACTATTCTTATTTCTGCAAATAAAAATGTCCTGTAAAGTGCATTTCGGCTGATTTTCAAATAAATAATTTTTCTTTGATGCCGAAAAATCTTTACATCAATCCTTTTTCAGTGGTGCTGTCGGTCTATAAAAGTATATGCGTACAGTTTTATATCCTTTCTTTACAGCCAATATTGGTTCACATAATGAAATTGTTTCAATCAATATGTGTTAAAAAATCAGAATAAAGTTCATTTCTTATTAACTTATCCTTATTTTCGAGCCGTATTAATAATACTTTTTACAGTTATCATTTTATGAACTATACTAAAATCAACAATCTTTTAGGATGGATATGTGCGCTAATTGCAACAGTAGCATATGTCATGACTGCCGAACGATCGACGAGTTGGTGGGATTGTGGTGAGTTTATCGCTTCAGCCTTCAAGCTCCAAATTGTGCACCAGCCGGGAGCACCTTTATTCTTAATGATTCAGAATATATTCTCCAACCTTGCTGGTGGAGATGTTACACGAATTGCGTTCTGGATGAATGTCGGATCGGCGGTATGTAGTGGTCTGACCATTTTGTTTTTGTTTTGGACAATTACAGCCTTAGCAAAGAAAATCGTTGTAAAGGGTGTTGATGGATCGTATACATCGACCGATTTAATTAAAATATTTGGTTCGGGGGCAGTAGGTGCATTAGCCTATGCTTTTACAGATACATTTTGGTTTTCGGCCGTAGAGTCTGAGGTGTATGCGATGTCTTCTTTATGTACTGCAGTAGTATTTTGGGGGATTTTAAAATGGGAAAATCATGCCGATGAGGCTGGTGCGGACCGCTGGTTGATCTTTATCGCTTATGTGATGGGACTTTCTATCGGGGTACATTTGCTCAACTTATTGGTAATTCCTGCAATTGCTTTGGTGATTTATTTTAAGCGTTCAAAAACAATAACCTCCTCGGGAGCAATAAAAGCATTTTTAACAGGTGTGGTTGTTTTGGGCCTGATTTTATGGGGAATTATCCAATATACGGTCAAAGCTGCAGCCTATTTTGATCTATTTTTTGTAAATAGCTTGGGCATGGGCTTTGGGACTGGATTTAATCTGTTCATGATTTTAGCTGTCGCTTTATTTGTCTATGGTATTTGGTATTCGATCAAGAAGGTTAAACCCATGTTGAATCTGATCTTGATCAGTACTGCATTTATCATTTTTGGTTATAGCTCCTTTGCCATGATCATGGTGCGTGCCAAGGCGAATCCTACCTTAAATAACAGTGATCCAGATAATGCGTTTTCTTTTGTAAGCTATTTGGGACGCGAGCAATATGCTAGTGAACCTCTTTTAAATGGACCTACATTTGATGCGCAGGTCGTTGATGCTGAGCCGACCTATACCTACAGAAAAGATAAAGACAAGTATACGAAGGTGGAAAACGGTATGGACTATAAATACGATAAGACCATGTTTTTCCCACGTGTCTACAGCTCACGCGATCAAGGACATATCGAATATTACCGTGATTATTTGAAAATTCCAGATGGGCAGTCTCCGACTTTCGCCGATAACCTCAAGTTCTTTTTCAGTTATCAGATCGGACATATGTATGGCCGTTATTTCTTGTGGAATTTTGCCGGCCGGCAAAATGACCAACAAGGTCAAGGGTCATTTACAGAGGGTAATTGGCAGGCGGGTATCAAGCCGATTGATCAAATGCATAATGGTGGACAAAATGCTATTCCGGATTCATTAAAGACTGATCCATCGAATAATAAATATTACTTCTTGCCTTTGATTATTGGTTTAATTGGCGCATTCTGGCATTTTGGGAAGCGGCAACGTGATGCGGGGATCGTCGGTTTATTGTTTTTCTTTACTGGGCTAGCCATTGTATTGTATTTAAATCAGAGCCCACTTCAGCCTCGTGAGCGTGACTATGCCTATGCAGGTTCATTCTATGCTTTTGCCATCTGGATCGGGCTAGGGGTTTTCGCTATTGCCGATTATTTAAGCAAAAAAATGGATGGTAAAATTGCTGCTGGTGCAGCTACAGTTGCTTGTTTGTTGGGTGCTCCGGTATTGTTGGGCTTCCAGAACTGGGATGATCACGACCGCTCGGAGAAGACGACTGCCCGCGATTTAGCGAAAAACTACCTGGCTTCTTGCGCGCCAAATGCAATCTTGTTTACCTATGGTGACAACGATACCTATCCGTTGTGGTATGTTCAGGAAGTTGAAAATTATCGTCCGGATGTACGCGTGGTGAACTTAAGTTTATTGAGTTCGGACTGGTACATGCGTCAGATGAAGCAAAAAGTGAATAAGGCCGACGGTTTGCCAATCAATATTGATGATGAAAAGTTCAAAAAAGGCGTGCGTGAGGTACTTTACTATCAGGATATGAAAGTACCGGGACATGTTGATCTGGATTTGATTATGCAAATTTTATTATCGGACGATCAAAAGAACAAATTGGAATTGAGAGGTGGTAAATTTGAAAACTTCCTGCCGACCAAAAACTTTAGCCTTCCGGTAAACAAAGAATCCGTTCTGAAAAATAACGTAGTTCCTAAAGCATGGCAAGAATCGATTGTGGATACCATGAGCTGGACTTACAATAGAAATTATATTTCTAGAGCGGAGTTGTCAATCTTAAACGTATTGTTAAATAACGATTGGAAACGTCCAATTTATTTTGCGGCGACAGTTCCAAATGATAATTACCTTGGTTTAGATAAGTATTTGGTGCAAGAGGGCTTTGCATTGCGCTTAATGCCGATTGCAACTCCTGCAGGAGCAGAAGGTACATTGGTCGATACTCAGTCTGCTTATAAAGACATTACCACAAAATATCAATGGGGTAATATGGCACATGCTTCTTACTTGGATCCAGAGTCTTACCGTATGATTACCATGATTACAAATACAGTAATGGGTGGTACAGCAACACAGTTATTGATGGAGGGACATAAGGATGAGGCGCGTAAAGTTGCCGTCGAAACTTATGAAAAGATGCCGAAACGTGTTTATCTGATGCGTGATATTTTGGGGTATATTCCAATTATCAATGTGTTGTATGAAACAGGTGAAACGAAACGTGCAAATGAGATCGTAAACCGTAACCTGAAATTTATGACGCAAAATATGCGGTGGTATCAGGATATTGCGCAGACAAAGCCTGAGCTGGAATATTCTAATATTGGTACAGCTTTACGCGCCTTGGGTGCCTATAAGAGCATTTTGGCTACCACATCGGAAAAACAGTTGCTACAGCAGGTGACCGATTTGGAGAAATCATATAAACAACAATATGGTGTTGAGTAATTGTTAGCGATACCATTTTAAGATAAGGGCTGCCCTTTGCTACAGATATTCAAAATAGAAAATTGTCGCAAAGGGCAGCTTTTTTTTGATTATTTTTTCATAGCTTAAGGGCTCATAAACCAGCCCGAATGAGGGGGATATCCCCCTTTGAAGAGCATCTCATACAGATGTGGCTAGCCTGGGAGCTATTGCCTTGTCTTTATAGTCATCTAAGAAGGTGTAGAGTGCTCGATGATGGAGCAAGTAATTCGGAATGCCGGATGTAAGGTGTTCTTTTGCCAATGAAAATCATAGTTAACAAATAGTATATGAAACGTCAATTAAAATTGTGGGATGCAGTGATGCTGGTCATGGGGTCGATGATCGGGAGTGGTATTTTCATTGTATCGAGCGATATGATGCGGCAGCTGGGATCTGGATATTGGTTGGCGGTCGTGTGGCTGTTGACGGCATTGGCAACGGTCGCAGCGGCAATCTGCTATGGCGAATTGTCATCGATGTATCCAAAGGCTGGTGGGCAATACACCTATCTGACAGCAATATTTGGGAAGCCTATCGGCTTTTTATACGGTTGGAGCTTATTTACAGTCATTCAGACGGGGACGATAGCAGCGGTAGCTGTGGCCTTTGGTAAGTTTACAGCCTATCTTATCCCGCAGTTGAATGACGCTCCACCACTGTTCCAGCGTGGGGAATTTAGGATTACCTGGATCCAGATTCTCGCAATGGGCGTGATTATGCTGCTTACCTTTATCAATACGAGGGGAATTAAGAGTGGAAAAACTGTTCAATCTTTTTTTACTTCTGCAAAAATCATTGCTTTGATTTTGTTGATTTTAGGTGGTTTGTTTTTGATTAAAGAAAATCATTTTTCGGAAAACATGTCTTACGGCTGGCATTCTTTCCAGAATTTAAAGGGCGCAGGCTGGTCGCAGATTTCTGGCGGCGCTTTGATGGGAGCATTGGCTGCTGCGATGGTCGGTTCGGTATTCAGTAGTGTAGCCTGGGAAAATGTAACCTTTGTTTCGGGCGAAATTGTCAACCCACAGCGTAATGTCGTACGCGCCTTGGTGATCGGTACAAGCTTGGTCATGCTGCTCTACATCAGTTGTAATTACATCTACCTGGCGGCTTTGAGTAGAGAGGAGATCGCTTTTGCCGCCAATGATCGGGTAGCGATTGCGGCCGCTGAGAAAATATTAGGCCATAGTGGTACAATAGCGATGGCGATTTTAGTTATGATCTCGACCTTTGGTTGTGTCAACGGACTTGCATTGTCAGGAGCGCGTGTTTTTCAGACCATGGCCAAAGATGGTTTGTTTTTGAAACAGGCAATTCCCAACAACAAGTACGATGTGCCGGCAAGATCATTGTGGCTACAGGGAATTTGGGCTTCATTACTCTGTTTAAGTGGCCAGTATGGGAATTTGCTGGATATGATATCCTTTGTAATTGTCATATTCTATATGATCACGGTACTCGGTGTCATTATTCAGCGTGTTAGAAGACCCGATTTAGAGCGCTCCTATAAGACTTTCCTATTCCCGGTTACACCAGTCTTGTATCTTTTGATAGGTACGGTTTTTTGTGTGTTACTGATTATTTATAAACCGCAATATACCTGGCCTGGATTTATACTTGTATTGATCGGTTTGCCTGTGTATTCTTTTGCACGGAACAATAAACCTGTCGAGCGAGAGGAATAATCTTCGTAGATAACCTGTCTATGCTATGGGGTTTTCCATAAATAGTTGCTAGTGAGTGTTATGTTCGATCGCTAAAATCTGTTGATAGGCTGGAGTAATAGGCTTGTATATTTTCCTGAAAGAAAGATATTCTTTGTTTAAATCACTTTTTTAGTAGTGTCCCAGTTGGATGCAAATAGTGAAATTAATTGCCGTTCATGGCGTTATTTTTATAAAAAAAGTGTAGCTTTGCTCAAACATTCCCATAATGAAACAGTCGATTTTATTAGACGGACCAAAATTTCAAATCACAATTCAAAGACTATGTCGTCAATTGATTGAGAATCACGGTGATTTTTCAAATGCTGTCGTCATAGGTATTCAACCCCGAGGAACTTTCTTAGCGAGACGTATTGTTAAAGAGCTCGAACAAATGATCGGGAAAGAGATTTTAGTTGGCGATTTGGACATTACCTTTTACCGCGATGACTTCCGCACAAAAGGAAATGCTGGTCCACTCTTAGCAAATAGCACAAATATCAATTTTATTGTAGAAGGTAAGGAGGTCATTTTTATAGATGACGTCTTATGGACAGGACGTACTATTCGTGCCGCAATGGATGCTGTACAGGCCTTTGGCCGTGCAAAAAGAATAGAATTGCTTGTTTTGGTCGATCGTAGATTCTCGAGACAGATCCCTATTCAACCTGATTATATCGGCATACAGGTCGACTCAATTGATTCGCAAAAAGTAATTGTTAACTGGAAAGAGTCGGATGATCAGGATAGCATTATTCTGATTACAGAAAAAAAGACGTCAGCTGGCGATTAATAGAAGTGTATCAAAGTCCTAAGGGCTATTTTTGCCCTTCGGAAACGAGCACTTTCAATAGAAAATGATTAGTAAATATTTGAATACTCTAAAATGTCATCTGCAGCAGAACAACTAAGTACCCGCCATTTATTGGGGATCAAAGATCTAAATGAAAACGACATCCAATTGATCCTGGATACAGCAAGTAATTTTAAAGAAGTATTAAACAGGCCGATTAAAAAGGTTCCTTCCTTACGGGATATTACAATCGCCAACGTTTTTTTTGAAAACTCTACGCGAACACGCCTATCTTTTGAACTTGCTGAAAAGAGACTCTCTGCCGATATCGTTAATTTTGCAGCATCTTCGTCCTCAGTAAGTAAAGGAGAGACGCTTATAGATACCGTCAACAATATTCTTGCGATGAAGGTTGATATGATTGTGATGCGACATCCTTATGCTGGGGCAGGGGTATTTTTAAGTAAGCATGTTGATGCGCAGATTGTCAATGCAGGTGACGGAGCCCATGAACATCCTACTCAAGCTCTACTTGACTCTTTTTCAATCCGCGAGCGTTATGGAGATGTAGCTGGTCGTAAAGTTGCTATAGTAGGTGATATCACCCACTCACGGGTTGCGCTGTCTAATATCTTATGTCTTCAAAAGCAGGGTGCGGAAGTGATGGTCTGTGGACCTACGACATTAATTCCGAAGCATATCGCTTCACTGGGTGTAAAGGTGGAGCACGACTTGAGGAAGGCGCTGAATTGGTGTGATGTTGCAAATATGTTAAGAATTCAGCTTGAACGCCAAGATATCGCTTATTTCCCTTCATTAAGAGAATACTCCATGCTTTATGGGCTGAATAAAGAGATTTTGGATTCTTTGGACAAGCCTATCACGATTATGCACCCCGGACCGATCAACCGTGGCGTCGAAATCACATCGGACGTTGCGGATAGTGAACATTCCATTATTTTGGATCAGGTTGAAAATGGTGTTGCTGTACGTATGGCTGTGTTGTACTTATTGGCAGGACAACGCGGATAGTCGGAATCGGCTTTAACAATATTATGCCTGACTTTATTTTTTGTCGGGCATATTTTTTGTGCAAAATTTCCGTTATAATACAGTATTATTCACAGATGTTAATAACTTTTGTGTAAAATAGCTCAATTAAAGTATAATTTAGTAAAATGAATAAAACTATCTCTTTAGCAGTGGAGATTTGAATTGAATTTCGATAAATTTGAAGCGATCTTAAGAACCTATAATAGGGAAGGATCGTTCATTATACTCGCGTTTCAGGGCAATTTTATCAGGGTTTGGGAGGAGATTCATTTACATTTGCAGATAAATAACATATTAAGGTTTCACATATTATGTATAAGAAGATTTACCAGGTGGGAGTTGCATTAACCGTTATGGCGACGCCAGCATTAGCGCAACAGACAGAATGGCAACAAATCAACAAGGCGTATAAAACGGGGATGGAGTTGTTTGAACGCGGAAAATTTAGTGCCGCTTCAGTGCAATTTGATCGTGTTGAAGCTTTGCGGACAAAATCCAATTTGCAATTGGATGAGACAGAAGAACTTTCTTTATTGAAAGAAAATGTCCGGTATTATCAAGCTGTTTGCGCCTTGGAATTGGGAGAGTCTGATGCCGAAAATCGTTTTTTGAAATACATTAAAGATTTCCCTATGAGTGCAAATGCCAAAGCAGCTTACTTTCAGATCGGTAAATCTTACTATGCTAAAAAAGACTACGTTAAAGCGCTAGAGTGGTTTAACAAGATTGACAGCAAAAATCTTGCGGGTAAAGAGAATGTAGAATACCGCTTTAAATATGGTTATGCTTCCTTTATGACGAAAGATTATAAGGCCGCAAAACCTTTATTTGAAAGTTTAAAAGATCAGAAAACTGAATTTCAGGAGGCATCTATTTATTATTACGCTTATCTTTCCTACCTAGATGCCGAATATAAAACGGCGTTGAATGAATTTGAACGTCTCAATGGATCTAAGCAGTTCGAAAATAGTTACCCTTATTATATCACTGCTTTATATTTCTTGGATAAACGCTACGACGATGTGCTGGATTACGCATTGCCGATTTTGTCGCGTACAAAGCAAGAAAATGAAACAGAGATGTTCCGTATTGTTGCGGCGACCTACTTTATCAAAGGCGACTTAAAAACGTCCAAAGCGTATTACGATAAATTCCAGGCACAAGACCAAGGTAAAACACAGAATAATCAGGATAGCTACCAAATCGGTTATATTGCTTATAAATTGAAAGATTATGATAAGGCGATCACTGAATTGGAAAAGATGACTGATCCAGATGCATATTATCAGTCTGCGATGATTACCCTGGGGGATGCCTTTTTGAAGAAAGGCAATAAGCAATCTGCGCGTAACGCATTTTTCCGTGCTTCGAAACTGGATTTTGATCCAGCGATGCAAGAAGAGGGCTTGTTCAACTATGCGAAGCTTTCATATGAATTAGAATTTCACCAGGTCGCATTGGCTTCGACACAGGAATATCTGAAAACGTATCCAAAATCGAAACGTTTGGAGGAAGCGAAAACCCTGCTTGCTGAAGTGTTGTTGAGTACAAAGAATTACCGCGAGGCAGTAGATATTTTGGAGTCTATTCCTAAGCGTGGGAAAGAGGCTAACGCCGCCTATCAAAAAGTAACCTATTATAGGGGTTTGGAATATTATAACGAACGTGCTTTTGAAAATGCAATCTCCTTATTCATGCGTTCTGAGCAGTTTCGTTATGATGAAGAAATTTATGCTTTAGCAACGTATTGGAAAGCAGAAGCGATGTATGAAGTTCGTAAATACGGTGAAGCCGTAACCAATTTCAATAAATTTCTACGTTTGCCTGGAGCTAGTAAAACCGATGTGTATGGTTATGCCAATTATGCTTTAGCCTACGCTGCTTTCCGTAATGGTAATTATAATACTGCCGCTAATTATTTCGAGCGTTTTCTCGCCTCGGGTGGCTCAAAGGGTATAGAGATGAATACACGTAACGATGCCATCGCACGTTTGGGTGACTCGTACTTCTCTTCCAAAAATTACGGCCGAGCTTTAACAGAATATAATAAATTAATCTCTTCTAAAGCACCTAGTCAGGATTACGCATTGTTCCAAAGAGGTATTATCCAAGGATTGCAAGGGGATAATAACGGTAAAATTGCTACGTTGAATGCTGTTATTGCGCAATTCCCGAATTCTAATTATGCCGACGATATTGCCTTTGAGATTCCTTATACACGTTTCTTAATGGGAGAAAGTGATCAGGCCATCGCCGGACTCCAAACTATGGTGGAAAAATATCCGCGCAGCAGTTATGTACCACGTGCTTTGGTGACGATTGGTTTGGTTCAGTATAATCAAGATAACAATGATGCTGCGTTGGCAACATTCCAACGTGTGGTCGATCAGTATGCTTCGACGGACGAAGCCAGACAGGCTATGCGCTCCATTGAAAATATCTATTTGGACAAGGGCGACGCGACTGGTTATATCAAATATGCAACAGGTACCAACCTTGGTGATGTTTCGAAATCAGAGCAAGATTCCCGTTCATTCGCCACCGCGACAACTTTATTTTCAAGAGGAAATTATAAAGGCGCTGTAGAAGCTGTAAATGCGTACTTTGATAAATTCCCTAAACCAAATCAAGAGAAATATGCGCGTTTTATCCGTGCCGAAAGTAATGCGGCCCTAGGAAATACCGAGGATGCGTTACATGATTACAATATTATTTTGAATGACTGGACTTCCCCTTATACAGAGCGCACGCTGATTTCTGTGTCTAATTTGTATTTGAAACAAAAGAAATACAATGAGGCTACGCAGTTATTGAAAAAGCTCGAGCTTACTTCTGAATACAAATCCAATTATGGTTTTGCAATCAACAACCTGATGGTTTCTTATTATCAAATTGGAGATTATAAAGAAGCATTAAATTATACCAATGCGGTTAAAAATTACGAAAAGTCTTCGGAAGAGGAGATCGCAAATGCCTACTTATATGCCGGTAAATGTTACGTGAAGCAAAATAAGAAAGCTGAAGCAATGAAAGAATTTAGTTTAGCTGCATTGAAGAGCCGTACGGTTTATGGGGCAGAAGCAAAATACAATGTTGCTCTGCTGCAATTGGAAAATAAACAATATGATGCTTGTATTAAAACGGCAATGGATCTATCTGATAATTTCTCTTCGTACGAATATTGGGTTGCGAAAAGCTTTATTACGATGGCTGATGCTTATGCGGGTAAAGGAGATACCTTCCAGGCCAAAGCTACGCTTGAATCAATTGTGGATAACTATGATGCGAAAGACGATATTTTGCCTGCAGCAAAAGAACGTCTAAATAAATTGAACAACAAAAAGAAATAGGATATAATGAAGAAGTTGCAAAATAGAAACGTGAAGAAATATACTTTAGCAGCGCTTTTGATGGGCGTGGGATTGAATTCTTTTGCACAGGAAACAGGCAAGAAGAATGATCCTGAGAAACCGGTCACTATCGATTCTTTTGATGTTGTTCGTGATTATAAACCCATTCTTGCGGATGCTGTGAAAATTCGCCGCAGTCCGGATATGACCAATAAAAGGGAATACCAGCCCAAGTTGTCCTACAACAATATTTTGGATAAGAAATTGGATATCAATACTGGGTTGAAACAGTTAAATGTGCAGGAGATTCCTTTTGCACAACCTTTTGAGCATAGTAGCAACTATGTCAAGTTGGGTATCGGTAACTATAACAGTATATTGGGCGAGGCTTATTTAGCTTCTGAACAGTATGAAAATACACGATTCGGCTTATTTGCAAAGCATCTGAGCCAAAAGGGTAATATTGACGGACAGAAATTCAGTACACAAGATATTGGTATTTTTGGCCGCCGGGTGTTGGATGCGGTAACAGTAAAGGGGACGCTTGGTTACAATCGTTATGGTACAAATTTCTATGGTCAGACCTTTGATCAATCGGGAACAACATTGTTAAATACAAGTCCAGATAAACAGACATTTACTGATATCTATTTAAATGGTGAACTATCGAGTAATGTAGATCCCAAAAATGAACAGGCGATCAGCTACTCGGCGAAAGTTGATGGCTATTTATTTAAAGATGCCTACAAAGCCAAAGAAAACTCAATTGCATTATCCGGTTATCTGAACAAGCGTTTAAGTGCATTTAATGTCGGTGCTAATGTGAGCGTGACGATGAACAACGTGAAAGATAGCGCTGAAGTAAAGAATCATTTGGCCGTAGTTAATCCGTATATTCGTTTTAAAGGCGATAATTATAACGTTACCTTGGGGGCAAATTTAACTTCCGAATTTGGTGATAGCTCACGGTTCAATATTTTTCCTTCAGTAGAAGCTGATTTTGCTTTGGCACCTGAATATATCTCTTTGTTTGCCGGAATTAATGGGGGAGTAAAGCAAGCTTCTTTCCGCAGCTTTGCGAAAGAAAATCCTTATTTGGCCCCGAACGCTAAAATGATTAACTCGATCGAGAAAATGAACATTTATGCGGGATTAAAAGGGAATGCCGGAGCAACTTTTGGTTATAAAGTAAAGGTATTCTACAAACAGATTGAGGGCCTGCCTTTATTTAAAAATAGTGCATTTGGCGATACCCAAAATGGTTATGTTCCTTGGGCATTTGATGTCGTTTATGATGGCGTGATCAATAAGGCGAAGCATATGGGATTTGAAGGTGAAATTAATGTGCGCCTTTCACAACTGGTTAATCTAGGAGGTAGGGTGTATATAGACGATTATAATTTGAGCGATCAAGAGGAAGCTTGGGGATTGCCAAAATTCCGGATGCAGGCCAATGCGCGTTTCAATATCTCTGATAAGCTTTTCGTAGATGCTGAACTTTCTACTCAGGGTAACACTTATGCATATATCTATGATTATAATACAGATGGCAGCCGTATTACCGACAGTGGTCATAAGGCAACAATAGCTTCGTTCGCTGATCTTAATGCAGGCGCAGAATATCGGGTTAAAAAGCAATTTGGTATTTTCGTCAAAGCAAATAATATCTTTGGAAAAGAATACGAACGTTATATGTATTACCCACGATTGGGCTTTAATGTAATTGGTGGTCTTAATTATTCGTTTTAACGAATTAAGATTATAAATTTGCATCTTAAAATAGTGCGCAATGAATCTAGGCAAAAACATCAATAGTTTATTAAAACGTTATGCGGAAGTATACGTGCCGGGAATAGGTGTGTTCAAACGAATTCATTCTCCGGCTCAGTTCGATAAACAGCATAATGTATTTTTGCCGCCAATCTCCTATGTCGAACTTGACTATTCTGCGCAGCATGGATTTAATATCGTTCATTATATCCAGCAACAGGAGAATTTGGGACTAAGTCAGGCGCAGCAGATTTTATCGGATGCTGTTGATAGTCTGCGAGCTGATTTGGGTCAGTTTGGACAGGCTAAACTGGATGATCTTGGCCTATTGATTAGTTACGGTTCAAGTTTAGTATTCAAACCGTTGGATCTATCGGGGTTCGACTTCCAACCGGTAACGAACCTTGTTGCACCGGAGATTGAAACAGTTGTTTCTCCTTTGGAAGGTGAAGACGAGCCTGCGGAACCAGCTTTGGAAGACGAGCCTATTGTAGAAGTCACTCATCAAGAGGAGCTTGTTGAGGAGTCTATTCCAGACAGGCCTGATGAAGCTGAAACGGTGGTGGTTGAAGAAGTTAGCGAAGAGGAAGCTGAAGCGGCAGATGAACTGGAAGCGGTAAAGAGTACGGTTGTTGATGAGCCTGCGCAGGAGACTGGATTAACAAGCAATCGCACCGATGTCGAAACTGAAGGATCTCCGGTAACGGAGGACAAAGATCAGCAGTCTGAACTTGTGGATGCACCTATGGTGGCTGATAACAGTCAATCTATTACTCAAAAAGCAGAAACAGATTCAAACAAGGAAATCGGTGCTATAGCGACCGCTAATGCCAGCTCAACATATGCACCAAATATCTATGAAGAGGAGCCACGTAATTCAAATGCGATTTGGTATTGGATGACTGGAATTATCGTACTGGCAATGGTTGCTGTTGCGGTGGTTTATACCAATCCTGCGTTGAAGGATTCGTTATTCGGGTCGACCAAGCCTGTTGTAAAAACGGCAGATACGCTTATTCAACCGAAACCGATCATACCTGCCGATACAGTGTCCAATACGTTGCAAGCCGATAGTTTAAAGAAAGTCGATTCATTGGCTACAACCGCTTTGAAAGATTCTGTTAAAAATACAGCAACTGTACCATCGAGTAATGGAGCGGCCAAACCGACGG
The DNA here is from genome assembly GCF_002376635.1 of Sphingobacterium sp. UBA3549. Lineage (NCBI taxonomy): Bacteria > Pseudomonadati > Bacteroidota > Sphingobacteriia > Sphingobacteriales > Sphingobacteriaceae > Sphingobacterium > Sphingobacterium sp. UBA3549. Next base: position 108,299 of record NZ_DFOE01000039.1, read on the forward strand.
CTTTGGACGCGAACCCGGTGATCAAAGAATCTATCCCCGTGGCGCAGCCGAGATATCAATTGGTTATAGGTTCCGCAAAGACAATGGCGCAAGCGGAGCAGGAGGCCAAGCGTCTGCGAGCAATGGGCTACAAAACAGCACGCGCTGTAGAGGGAAAATTTAAAAGAAATAGAAAGAAAATCATCTTAAATACCTACATGACTAAATCCGAGGCAGACCTCGCGAAGAAATCTGTAGAGAAAAAGATTGAGGGGGCTTGGGTAGAAACATTATAGAAACTATATAAAACTATTAATAATTATGTCATTAGTACAGAATACAGCAACAGCTGCTGTGGATTCATTTAATCAAGCTGCGCAACAACCGTTACCTGCCGCTGCAAGTACAGAAAACATGAGTTTGATCGATATGATGATCAAAGGGGGATGGATTATGATTCCGATCCTATTGTTGTTTTTTATTGGATTGGTAATCTTTTTTGAACGTTATCTAACCATCCGTCGTGCCGCAAAATACGATAATAGCTTAATGTCGCAGGTGAAAGCGAATGTACTGTCGGGAAATCTGGATTCTGCCTTAGCGGTGTGTCGCTCAAGTAACTCTGCATTGGGACGTATGTTGCAAAAAGGTTTATTGCGTGTAGGTAGACCTATCAAAGATATTGAAGGTGCCATCGAAAATGTAGGTAAGCTGGAAGTTGCCAAATTAGAGAAAAATATTAATATCCTGGGTATCATTGCCGGTATTGCTCCAATGCTGGGCTTCGTGGGTACGATTTTTGGGGTAATTAAGATTTTCCATGAGGTTGAATTAGCAGGTGGTATTGATATCGCTTCTGTGTCAGGAGGTTTATATGTGAAAATGGTGTCATCTGCATCCGGTCTTGCCGTTGGTATCTTAGCTTACTTGGGTTACCATATTTTAAATATGATGGTCGAGCGTTTAATTTTGCGTATGGAAACTGATGCAGTTGAATTTATTGATTTATTGGATGAACCAGGAAGATAATGAATTTACGAAGTAGAAAAAATAAACCATCTGCAGAGGTTCATACTTCAGCGCTGAATGATATCATGTTTTTCTTGATGTTGTTCTTCCTGTTGGCCTCAGCAGTGTCTAATCCTCAAGTTGTTAAGCTCTTGTTACCAAAGTCCAGTGCAGGAGAGCAGTCTGTTGCTAAAAAGACCGTTACGGTTTCGATTACCAAAGATTTAGGTTATTTTATTGACAAAACTCCAGTTCCTATTGAAGGGTTGGAAGCTGCAATTCAATCACAAATGGCTGCCGGCGAGGAGTTGACAATTATGCTTTACGTCGATAATACGGTTCCTATCCAAAATGTTATTTCAGTGATGGATGTAGCCAATCGCTTAAAAGTGAAGGTCGTGTTGGCAACTGAGCCAAAAAAAGATAAGTAACCACCATTAAACTTTTTTTGAGTTTAATGGTCAGCTATTAATATAGGAGATTAATGCGATGAGATATCATCTTCAACATGAAGAAAATAATTTCCCCAAGGCATTGGGGATATCGACTCTGGTCATGGCATCGTTGCTCTTGATTGGTTTTTTTGTGGTGTTTAAGGCGGAAGAACCTCCTATGATAGGTATGGGAGGACTTATTGTCAACTATGGTACTTCTCCAGAAGGTATGGGGGATGACTATATGAGTGTCGAAGAGCCTTCTGTAGATCCGAATGCCAATAATGAGCGTCCTGACCGTATCGATCCTGTGGAAACGCCGACACCGACCCCAACGCAACAGGTTGCTGAGAAGGCTGTCGTCACTCAAGATCTGGAAGATGCTCCTGCGGTTACAAAGACAGAGAAGAAAGTGGTGTCAAAAGCACCAGAAACAACCAAAGAAGTCAAAGAGGTAGCTCCACAGGCGAATGCTAAAGCACTTTTTAAAGGCAATAAAAACAACGGTACTGGAGCAGGTGACGGCACAGGAACAACACCGGGTAATCAAGGTTCCAAATTAGGAGATCCCTTGGCAAGTAATTATGGCGAAGGGGGATCTGGAAACGGTAATATGATGTTATCCATTGAAAACCGCAGCTTCACCCAAAGACCAAGTATCGACGACAATGGACAGCAGGCGGGAAAGGTCGCTGTAGAGTTCAGAGTCAACAAGCAGGGAATTATAACCTATGCGCGTGCTGGTGTGAAGGGAACTACAATTACTGATCCTTCCCTATTGGAAAAATGTGAGCGTGCTGTTAGAGGTGCTCGGTTGAATCAATTGCCGAATGCCCCAGACTCGCAGACAGGACGGATTGTATTCAATTTTAGATTAAGATAAAAATCATTCACATGAATGCTTATAATGAGGCAATCGAGTATCTGTATACTCGATTGCCTATGTTTACAAGGGATGGCGCCTCAGCCTTCAAAAAAGACCTTGACAATACCATCAAACTTTGCGCTGCGTTAGCTAATCCACAGCAAAAATTCAAAACATTGCATATTGCCGGAACAAATGGAAAGGGATCTACCTCCCATATGCTAGCCGCTATCTTAGCAGAAGCAGGTTATAAGACGGGCCTCTATACTTCTCCTCATTTACTGGATTTTCGTGAACGTATCCGCGTCGATGGCCAGTTATGTGACAAAGAATTTGTTGTTGATTTTGTTCATGCGCATCGCAAGCTGATCGAACAAGTAGCGCCGTCTTTTTTTGAAATTACTGTAGCGATGGCTTTCGATTATTTTGAGAAAAAGAAAGTTGATATCGCCGTTATTGAAGTTGGCCTTGGCGGACGTTTGGATAGCACCAATATTATTCACCCGTTATTGTCGGTGATTACCAATATTGGGTTTGATCACATGAATCTCCTCGGTAATACGCTGGCGGAAATTGCAGGCGAAAAAGCAGGTATTATCAAAAGAGATACGCCCGTGATCATTTCGGAGTATGCCGAAGAGACAGCTGCTGTATTTTTGAAAAAAGCAGCACTTGAGGAGGCTCCCATACAATTTGCTTCCGACACATATCGGACAAAAATGTTGGGGGTAGATCAAGACTATCTGACAGTGCAAACTATCGATTCTTCTGGCCATTCATCATCATATCAGCTGGATCTGAAAGGTTCTTACCAGGTGAAGAATCTTGCTGGTGTCTTGTGTGCTGTTGATGAATTGCGTAAGCAGGGCTTTGAGATCAGTGATCATCACGTTCATGAAGCCTTGATGAAAGTACAAACGACCACAGGGATCCAAGGCCGTTGGCAACAGTTGTCTAAAGAACCTTTTGTTATCTGTGATACGGGACACAACGAAGACGGAATTCATGAAGTGTTGAAAAACCTGGCGACTACAAACTATGATCAGCTTCACTTTGTCATCGGGGCGATGCGCGATAAGGACTTAACACATATGCTCCCCCATTTGCCCAAAGACGCAATTTATTATTTCTCTGCTCCGGATATGCCGCGTGCGCTGCCAGCCAGTGAATTGCGTAAAGAAGCTCTTGGATTTGGATTAAAAGGGTTGGACTTTCCGAGTGTCGCGGCCGCATTTGATGCAGCAAAAAATGCTTATCAGCAGGGCAATCTTATTTTTGTTGGTGGAAGTAATTTTGTTGTTGCGGAAGTGCTTGCTGGCCTGCCCACTGAACAATAAGAATTGACATTGTAGCGAATTCTATGCTTTGGAAATACATAGATCAGAAAAGACTTATCTATTGATAAGTCTTTTCTGATCTATTGTCATTTATACTTAGTCATTTACAGTCAATTCACCGCGGATATCCTTTTCAATCCAATAAGCAACTTCTCTTTGATCTTCAAGTTCGCCCTGAAGATACATTAATTTGGTTACTGCAGCCTCAAATGTGAGGTCATAGCCATTGAGCACGCCGATGGATTTAAGACCTTGTGAGGTTTCATAGCGCCCCAATTCGACCGATCCAACTTTACATTGAGAAATATTGAGGATGTTTTTACCCTGCTCAATCGCTTCCTTTAGTAAATCCAGAAACCACGTGTCAGTGGTGGTATTTCCTGAACCGAATGTTTCCATCACAATTGAACGGACATCGGAGTTTAATACCGATTTGATTGTTTGCGCAGAGATTCCGGGGAATAGTTTCAATACTGCCACCCGATTATCCAATTTTGTATGCAAGATAAATTCTTTATTAATATTGTTCAATAAAGCATCTGTATTGTATTTGAGGTGAATGCCAGCTTCTACCAATACGGGATAATTTGGAGATCTAAAAGCCTCAAACTTGGCGGAGTTATATTTAAAAGAACGATTACCGCGGAATAATTTATTGTCGAAAAGAATACAAACTTCCTGTATAATAGACACACCATCTTGTTTTGCCGATGCTATTTCAAGGGCGGTCATCATATTTTCTCGGGCATCCGTTCGTATTTCGCCAATAGGCAGCTGGGAGCCTGATAATATTACCGGTTTTTGGAGTCCTTCCAGCATAAAGCTCAATACCGATGCCGTAAACGCCATGGTATCGGAACCATGTAAGATCACAAAACCATCGTAATCTGCATAGTTATCCTTAATAATTTGTGCCATTTCAATCCATATTTCGGGCTTCATGTTGGATGAATCGATAATGGGTTCGAAAGAGTGCACGGTGAGTTTATAGTCTAAGCGACTTAAATCAGGGAGATTACGTTTGATCAATTCAAAGTCGAAAGGAACGAATGTTCCTGTCTCATCTTTAACCATGCCAATGGTCCCACCTGTGTAGATAATAAAGATATTATGCATTGAGTGTTGAAATTATATACCAAATATACGTTTTGAATTTTCTGTTGTGATTTCGGCTACCTTTTCGATGGAAATCTGGTGAAGGTCAGCTACTTTCTGTGCAATGTAGATCAAATAGCTGCTTTCATTTTCTTTACCTCGGAACGGTACGGGAGCCAAATAGGGCGCATCTGTCTCTAAGACAAGGTGTTTTAGATCGATTTCTTTGACCACCTGATCTAAGCCTGCTTTTTTAAAGGTGACGACTCCGCCAATACCCAGAGCGAAACCTAACTCGATGGCCCGATTGGCCTGTTCAAGGGATCCTGTAAAGCAGTGCAGCACGCCAAACAATTTGTCGTCGTGGAGTTCTTCCAGTAATTCGAACAATTCTGTAAAGGCTTCACGGCAGTGGATATCGATCGGCAGATTTAATTCCTTAGCCCATTGAACCTGCGTCCTAAAAGCATTTTTTTGAATTTCAAGCGTGCTTTTATCCCAGTAAAGATCCAGTCCGATCTCACCTATGGCATAGACTTTGTAAGTTTCCAAGCTTTTTCGGATGATTTCTAACTCTTCTAGATAGTTTTCCTTGACATCGCAGGGATGTAATCCAAGCATGGGAAAACAGTGATCTGGATAAGCTGCTACGGTGTCAAATACGGGTTTTATGGAAGCGCTATTTACATTTGGCAAAAAAAGCCGTTGGATATCATTATCAAAGCAACGCTGAAGATTTTCTTGCAGTTTTGTCGTTCCTGCATGGTAATAAATGTGTGTATGTGTATCTGTAAGCAACATAGTTTTCTGCGTGGACGCAGCGGTTAGGGTAAAAAGTTGTTTTTATTATTATCGAATAAAGTGGTGTGCTTAATTACCAAAATTTCAATTCGATCTCCAAAGATAACTTATTAATTAGCAAAAATGAAAAATAATAGCGGATTACTGCTGAAGGACTGGATTCCATTTTTTGCTTCTTCGAAAAAGCGATTTGTTGATGGGCAGTTACTGCTGCATGAATGTCCTATTGTTGCATGTTATTCGCGTTGAAAAGAATGTTGAATAAAAAGAGTTAGCAGTCAAACATACCGTAAGATTTACTGTTAAACAGATAAGCGAGGCGGTTATTGTCCTATTTTTATAAGAATTAATGAGTCATATGATGAATAAGAAGTTAAGCCTGGGTTTATTGACTTTGGCATCGGTTCTGTTTTTAAACAAACTACATGCGCAATCATTGATTGATCCGTCGGTAAAAGATATTATTCAAAAAGCTTTTCAGACCAATAAAGAATTGAAATTGAAGGCCTACGAAGTTGATAAAGCACGTTTGGAAGCCGAGGGTGTAAAAGCAAATCGGCTGCCCCATGTCTCTGCACTCGGATTATACGGTTATGTTCATAGCAATGGGAGCGTTGATATTCCGACCGTTAATATTCCATTACTAAACTTAGGCTTATTTGAAGGAGCAACGGGATTTAGCCTACATGGCCAAGCTGCTTATGCAGGCGTGTCTGTCAAGCAGATTATTTTCTCGGGGTTGCAGATTCCGAATGGAATAAAAGCATTGCAGGAGAAAGCTGTTGCCCAGCAGTACCTGGAATCAGCGAGCCGGGAAACACTTTCAAAAGATATTATTGCTTCTTTCGATCAGCTGATGTTGTTGGATGAAGTTGATAAATTGATCGTGGATTCCGAAAAGCGATTAAAGAAAGAGCAACAGAAGGTGACTAAAGCCATTCAAAATGGACTTGCAATACCTTACGATCGCGACAAGCTGAAATTGGCATTGCTGGAGCTGGAAGAAAAAAAAGTGGAGCTTTCGGGCAACCGCGACTTGTTGTGTCAAAAGCTTGAACAAGAAACCGGGATCTCTTTTCAGAAAGTTGGTGCGATTCATTATGGACTCAAACCTATATTTTTGTCGGAGCTCCCTGGTGATGTTGAGCAGCGATCTGAGCTCAAAGCACTGGATGCTTCGTCCAAAGCCTATGAGTACTTGTACAAAAAAGAAAAAGGGGGGGCGCTTCCGGCGGTCTTTGCCTTTGGCTCTGCAAACTATCTGAATGTATTCAATTCCAAGCTAACTGTTAAAGACCAGCCCCTATTGGGTACTGTCAATTTGCCGCTCAATTCCATTAAGGGTAGTCCCAACTTAATAGTTGGAGTGGGCGTTAAATGGGATCTCTACACGGGTGGCGAGCATCTGAATAAGATTAGACAAGTTAAACTCGATCAACATATCAATACGACCAAACGGGAAGATACACAGGAAAAGTTAAATTTATTATTGAGTAAGAGTACTGTCAACTACACAACGGGTAATCAAAAGCTGAAGGTTGGCGAACAGCAATTAAAAGTAGCTGAAAATAACCTTTCTATGGCTGTGAAGCAATATCAAGCTGGATTGATAGATGTTACAGCATTATTGGCTGCCGAAAACGATTGGTATAAGGTCAATTTAGGCTATTTTAATAATGTGTTGCAGCAACGTACTGCAGCGGTGGAGTTATTACATACATCAGGAAAATTATTACAAACCATACATGAGTAAGATGAAGAATTTATATGGAATATTATTGCTGTTTATCCTAGTTTCTTGTGCAAACCAAGAAAAAACGAAGCCTATTGAAGGGAAAGTGGAGCGTGAGCAGGTAACAGTTGTGACTAAGGTTCCAGGAAAAATTGCAAAGCTACTGGTTGAAGAGGGGGATTTTGTCCATACAGGGGATACGTTGGCCATTTTGAGTATCCCCGAGGTAGATGCGAAAGAGGAACAGGCAAAAGGTGCACTGCAATCTGCCGATGCGCAATATAACATGGCACTCAAAGGGGCTACAAAAGGGCAATTGACACAACTTCAGGCAAAAGTAGATGGTTTGAGGGAACAATATGAGTTTGCAAGGAAGTCGATAGGTCGATTAGATGCACTTTTGCAGGATAGCCTGATTCCACAACAAAAATATGACGAAACCTATGCAAAATATCAAGGGGCTAAAAATCAGTATCTCGCTGCTCAGGCTGAATTAGCCGAAGCTAAAGGGGGAGCTAGACAAGAACAGCAGCTTATGGCTTTGGGACAGAAGGAACGTGCGCTCGGAGCGGTGTCTGAAGTGAAGGTTGCTGCGGGGGAAAAATATATCATTGCCCCACAAGATATGAGCGTGGAGACCATTAATCTGAAAGTTGGTGAACTGGCGATGGCGGGTTATCCGATTATTAATGGCTTTCTTGATCGATCAACCTATTTTAGGTTCACATTGCCTGAAAACCAAATTGGAAGATTTCAAAAAGGTGCTGCTGTAGAAGTGGACATTCCTTATTTGAACCACAAAAAAGTTAAAGCGAAAGTGATCAGTATTAAGGCGTTAAATTCTTATGCGAGCATAGCCTCTGCCTATCCCGATTTTGATCCGCAACAGGCTGTGTTTGAGCTGAAGGTTGTTCCTGAGGATAGTGCTGGTGCTAAAGATTTATTAACCAAAACGCTTGTGGTTCTCCATGCGAATTAAAGGGTTTGAATGTGAAAAAATTTATAGAATTAATCCAACGGGAGTTTAAACTTTTCTTCAATAACAAAGTCTTGCTGATGCTTTTTCTCGGTGCGCCTGTTTTGTACGGCATCTTGGTGGGGCATGTCTATCAACAGGGCAAAGTGACGGAGATGCCGATCATTGTTGTCGATGAAGATAATAGTCCCTTAAGCAGTTCCTTCATAGATATGCTTTCAGATAATGAGAGTATTGACGTTGCCCGTGTATTGCCTTCCCTTTTTGATTCCAAAGATATTGCCATGCAATACGAAGCAACAACGATTGTACATATTCCCAAAGGCTTTGCTTCTGGAGTACAACAAGGCAGGTTGCCCGAAATGACTGTTTTTGTTGATGGAGCCAATACATTGACCTCCAATACTGCAATGATGGCGGTGAATGTTTGTGCGTCAACACTTAAAGCTGGAATCCAAATTCAGGCGCAGATGAAACGAGGTGTTCCCGCGAAGATCGCTGCTCAACAATATGAACCTTTTAAAACAACCTTTGTGAAGCAAAATATTCGAAGCGGCAACTACCTTTATTTTATGCTGCCGGGGGTTTTAATTACGGTCTTGCAACAGGTATTGCTCCTTGGCTTGGCGTTGTCTTTTTCGTCAGAGTTTGAAGGTAACACGTTTCCGGATCTTGTGCGTAAAATCGGTAATCCTATCGGACTTATCCTTGTAAAGATTTTACCTTATATCTTGATGTCTGTAGGCATTTTGATTTTATATTGGGGTTTTGGTCAGTACTACCGTATGCCTTTGCAAGCTGATTTCGGCCGATTTGTACTGTGTACATGTGTATTTTTGCTTGCTGTCTGTTTTATTGGTGTACTGGTTAGTATACTACTGCCTTCGCAGCTAAAATCGACAGAAGTCCTTATGGTGATTGCAACACCCGCTTTTATCCTGAGCGGATTTACCTGGCCATCCAGCCTGATGCCAGAATGGGTGCAGGCGATTGCCAATGTTATTCCATCTACGCATTATCTCCGGATTTTTAGGTTGCTATTTATTCAGCATGCTGAAAATTACCACACCAATAAAGCACTTGTTTCATTGACCATCATTATGGTCGTTAGCTTTACGTTGGCTGTAGTTATCCTGTGGATGAAAATAAGGAAGATTAAAAAGACGATTAAATCATAAAAAATACTGGTACAACAAAAAAGCGGTTTCAACTTAATGAAACCGCTTTTCTGTTCTACTAAAATATACCGTTAAATTACTTTTTCGTTGCTGGAGCTGTTGTCACTGGAGCAGTCGTTCCTGTAGGTGCTACCATACCAGGAGTTGTCGCTGTAGGTGCTGGAACTTTTCCAGGTTTGATATCCAATACTTCTACTTCAAATACTAAAGGAGCGTATGGAGGAATTATACCAGAAGGGCGATCGCCGTAAGCCAAAGATGAAGGGATAACTAAAGTTGCTTTCGTTCCTTTGTTAAACAATTGAAAAGCTTCAGTCCAACCTGGGATCACGCCGTCAACACCTAATTGGAATTTTAATGCTTCGTAAGGACGTTGTGCATTGAATATTTTCTCTTTTTTAGCTACATCAGGAAGGTTTGTATCAAATACTTTTCCAGTGGTCAATGAACCTACGTAGTTTACGTGGACAGAATCACCTACTTTAGCATTTGGTCCTGTTCCGGGTTTCGTAATTACATATTGAAGACCTGAAGCTGTTTTTGTTGTTTTCAAGTTTTTATCCTTGATGTATTTCTCCAATTTTGCAGGTTCAGCAGCTTTATGCTTGTTCAATTCTTCTTCAAAGTATTTCTGAACTTGTTCACCCAATTGTTGATCAGTCAACTTTCCTTTTTTGAAATGTTTTTTGACCTTTATGGAGTAAATGATGAATTTATCCGCGAATTCTGGTTTTGGTTGATGAGTTTTAGCCGCCATAGAATCCAAATTGATTTTGAATACCAAGCTATCGCCTTCACCTACGTATTTGAATAAACCTGTAGGGTCACCTGGGTTTTTTGCAATAATACTATCTGGATATAATTGAACGATCTGAGGGACTCCCATGTCATACGTACTTTGCATTGTAGAATCTCTGTCCGTTTTCACAACCATGTCAAGTGCTAATAAATCGCCAGATACCGCTTTTTCTTTTGCATTATCATCCACGATTTTATACTCAAGACCACCTTCAGCCTTTTTGAATTTTTGGCATGACGTCATCAAAAGACCGGCAGCCGCGAAAAATAGAATTGCTTTCTTCATTTTCTAATGTATGTTACTATATCTTATTTTGTTAATATTTCTTTATAATTTGGTAAAACCGATCTGAATTTGGACACTACCGCTTCTAAGCTTTCTTTCGAATTGCCCCCTGAAGCATTAAGATGCCCACCCCCATTGAAATACAATTTACAGATCTCATTGCAAGGAACTTCTCCAATCGAACGCAAAGATAGTTTAATTTGTTCATTTCTATCAATAATTAACGCTGCCAATCGAATTCCTTTAATAGAGAGTGCATAGTTGACCAATCCTTCCGTATCACCGGTGATAACTTCAAACTGCGTGAGATCCGCTTTTGTCACATGGATAATAGCCGTATTATATTCATGAATGACTTCCAATCGATTAAGTAAGCAAAACCCTAAGAATTTAAGACGGCCTTCAGAGGAACTATTGTAAATCTCTTCGTGGATCGCCCAGTTTTGCGCACCACAATCGATGAGGGTTGCTATAATACGGTGGATTTCGGCTGTTGTAGAACGAAAGCGGAATGAACCGGTGTCGGTCATGATACCCGTATAAAGGCAGGTCGCCATGTCTGCACTGATATGTTCCGAATCTTGCATCTCATACGTTAAGAAGCGGTAGATCAATTGTGCTGTCGCTGCTGCAGATGGATCCCAAAAGGCGTAGTCTTCAAATCCTTCCGGATCTAAATGATGATCAATCATGCATTTGATTCCTTTCGCTTGGCGAATGGGTTCGGCCATGTCGTGAATCCGCGCAAGGCCATTAAAATCTAAGCAGAAAATGAATTCAGCCGCATCAATCTGTTGATTGTGCAGATTCATATTCTGCGTATAAATTTGTACATTTTCTAAGCCTGGCAACCAATCCAAAAAGGCAGGAAAGTCTGAAGGCACAATCAGATTTACGTGGTGTCCTTTTGCGACCAACCAAAAATATAGACCTAACGATGAGCCTAATGCGTCTCCATCTGGTTTGTAGTGCGTTGTAATTACAATGCGTTTTGGTTTGGCCAATAATTCTTTTAATTCTTCTGATTTCAGCATAGTCATATTAAGTCTGCAAACCTACTATAAAAAAATTAGATTAGACAAATTTTTTATAAAGATCTTTTCACACCTTATTGCATTTGAGGGTTATTTTAAAAAATTGATTTCCAGCGTTTTAAAACTTATATACATAGACTTTGAAATCGCGCTTCATACAGATTAAATAATTGGCATTGTCGCCATAGTTAATTGGTCCATAATAGAACTTCGAGAAGCCTTCTACCGGGAATCCCTCCTGGACCAAACCATCGGACCCAAAAACATAAATCATGCGGTTGTCAGTACCAACCCCTATGATATCAGATTTTCCTATTCGTTTAAAAAACAAGGGTCTGTTGCTGGCATCTTCGATAAATTTATATTCAAAGTAGGAAGAAGAGTCTCTTGCGCTATATGCATTCAGTTTGTTTTTGGACAGTATGACAAAGTCTCTGTCAGCACCACCGCTAATATCTTCGAAATTAAAGAAAGCATCTCTGCTCCAATCGCCTAATTTGATTTTTTTTGCATCACCCTCAAATGGTACTTTGTAAATGCTGCCTTTATTGTCTGCCAAATAAATGAAAGAATTTTTTTCGTCAGATGCAGCCATTAAACCAATTGGATTTTTAACACTTTCCCCATCCGTATCCAATGTCTTTTTATGGATAATTTTACCGTTCTGATCAAAGAAATAAACCGAAGCTGTGCTTGTACCTGCAATAATGTAATTTGTTTGCCCCAAGGTGGTGGTTTTTAAATCAAATATAATTCGACTATCCACAGAATTATTTTCAAAGCCATCTACTTTTTTGCCAGCTAAGGTATAAGCCAAGATTCGATCTGTCGCTGGAATGTAAATACGTTGTTCTTTATTGAAGTTAGCGAGTGTCGCTCCGTAGGTTGCCTTCGACGGTAGTTCAACCGAAAAACCGGTCATATTTTTCCCGTCGGGCATAAAGCGGTACAATCGGTTTTTTGTTACGGCGATAATACTGAGATCCTGTAACTGTATAGGCTCGCCCAAAATTTCACCTTGAAAGAGGTTTTGCCAAAGTTCTTTTCCATCCGGAGAGAAGGCGTGTACTGTATGATCTTGTTCTTGAATCAGGATAAACTTGTTCTTTCCATCTTGGTCGAAGATCCAAGGCTTATTAATAATCCGGCTTTCGAGCTGCACCGTCCACTCAGGTTTGCCCCCCAATCGCGTATCGCTTTTATAGAGGGCGTATAAACTGGAGGAAAATGAGCCTTGATTGCCGCTGAGCTGATAGGACCACGAATAAAAATTCTGAAAGCCATATTCATCCTCATCTCTAAAATTCTTTGCAAACTCCGCTTTTAAGTTATTCAAAATAGTGCTCTTACTGGCTTTAGGTTCTAAATAAAATGTCACATTACTACGACTGTTCTGTAATGCTGCATGATTTTTGAAAATCGCCGTTCCCGACAGAAATTGCTTTTCCCGGAAAGATTCCCGATAGTCGCTCAAGATCCCGGTTCGGCTGGCTATCACCATAATATTGTCGACAACGGTAAAATAGGGGCGGTTAAAATTCTTGAACGGTTCGCCAAAGAGTGCATATAAAAGATTCGAATATTTAAATTGATAGATCGAATCGCCAACAGCAGTACTGAATTTTTTGAGGTTATCTGCAAATTTTGTCGAATCTGAAATGCTGATCAAACCGATAGCATCCTGGTTGTCCAGCTCTGCAAGAGCAAATTCATCGTTGAATATTGGTGCGATGATACTGTCAAAGGATACTTGACTGTCCTCTTCAAAGTTTTTTATGCTCTTTGCCAATCGGCCATCTTCTTTCTGTTGTACGAACAAAGCTTTCAAACCACTACGAAAACTATGAGGATCTGAAATACTAAAGTCGATATAAGATGCTGCATTTTTAGGAAGATAATTACCCAAGGCCTGCACCTGAGCTGTCTGCGTAGCAAATAACTGTAGGTAGCTGTTTTTGCTGTCCGTAAGCGCAGTTTCGCCTTTAAAGATAAATGCATCCTTTTTAAAATTCATGTTCCAGGAGGTTTGTCCTTTCAGCGAATCTATTAGGCCTAGATAATTGCCGAACTTGGATTTCATCAATATTCGGGCAAACTGAGATAGCTGTTCATTGAAAAAATAGAGACTTAGGGGAGTGTTTTTATTGTTGTGGTTGACAAAGAACTCAATCTGTTTTGTATTTATTTTCTTTACATTTTTGTCAAAGATCTGAGCGAGTACTTTTTTGGAATAGCTGGCAAAAATAATTTCGTGAAAATAGGAGCAATAAAGTGTGCTGTCTTTAGTGCCTTGGTTAAGTCCATAAAATCGGTGCCCTAAGGTATCAAAGGGCTGTATTTTATAATTTTTCCCGACGTTGCCAAGTAATGTTGCCAAGGCCTTGTTATCTAGACTTTGCCCCACCTGGACACTATACAAAGGTGTAATCTGCTCTTTTTCCTGGTGAAAAGAGAGCAGTATCTGCTGTCCATCTACTAGTGGTGCAAGCTGATCGTTTTGTAATAAATCTTCTTTCAGACGCTTGAGGTGGCTGAAATTTTGCTGGCCAATAATTGCTTTAAAGAGTTCATAGTCGTTAAAGATCGTATCCACCGTTTGATCATTTGTAAAGGAAGCAATCGCTAATGTATTTTCGGGAAGGTATTGTAAGGCTTTAGAATCTTGTTTGTTATTTTTATTAAAATCTCCGAAAAGGTAGATCGTGGCCGCGATGACCGCGATGAATAATATCACAGTGATGATGATTGTTTTTTTCATCCTTTTTATTTTTTTCATTGGCTGATAAATTTGACTTATATCGTTACTAACTTGCCCGTTGATACGATTAATGCAAATTTCATCAGAACAAATATGTTTGAAGTACTCTATTTTCGCAAACAAGAGAGTACATTAAATTCGAATTTTTGATGGCGATGAAGTATTCATGAAGCCAATGTTTCTCATGGAGATAAAATCATTGTACGTCTTTCAATAACTCGGTGAGCAGCATGAAGCTCATGAAGACCCATACGTAGAAACAAACCTAATAAAAATATATGGGAAGAGACAGAAATCGTTCCAATAATACCTCTTTATCACATAAATTTAACAAAAAATTCCTTATTTTGATCGGTTTTTAATACATTTATCGCTAGAAACTCATTTTCAGCATTCAATCAACATAATGAATAAGAAAATCATTTTAGCCGCTTCTTTGTTGGGAGCATTAGCTGTAATATTAGGTGCCTTTGGTGCTCATGGTCTAGAAGGAAAGGTAAGTACATATCATATTGAAACTTGGAAAACGGCCAATCAGTATCATTTCTATCATACCTTTGCTTTGTTATTTTTATCTACTTTTTCCCGAGCCAAGACGTATTCGATTAAAGTATCCTTTATTGCTTTTCTCATTGGTATTCTATTTTTTTCGGGATCCTTGTATATTTTAAGCGTACGAGAAATAACAGGTTTTGGTAATCCGTCTATTTTGGGCCCTATTACACCTTTAGGCGGTCTTTCGTTTATCATCGGTTGGGTAGCGTTATTTATTGCGGCACTGAAGAACAAGTCGTAATTTCATTTGCTAATTGCATCACTCGATACAGATCGATACGTGTATCTAAAATATAGGAGCCTTCCCGGATAGATTTCAGGAAGGCTCTTTTAGGTTATAGTTACACGGTGAATGTATTGTTTTTTGGTTGTGATTTCGCTTATACAACAGTGTCAAGAGATGTAGGTTTTGATAATCGCTAGAGTCGTTTGATCTCTTTTCGTGAAGGTTTTTTTGTACTTTTATACCATAATTTGAATTTATGTCCAATCCACAATCTACGATTTTTAGTGAAAGAGATACGCTGTTTGTTGATGTGGTCTTACCACTAGCGTTAGCAAGAACATATACCTATCGTATTCCGGCCGACTGGAACGATCGTGTGCAGCTAGGAGTACGGGTCATTGTGCAATTTGGAAGGAATAAGATCTACTCAGCGCTTGTTAAGTCAATTAGCCGGGAAGCACCAAAGCACTATGAAGCAAAATATATTTTGGACATTATCGATGAAAATCCGATCGTCAATTTGGCGCAGTTTAAACTTTGGGATTGGCTTGCCGATTATTATATGTGTAGCTTGGGTGAGGTGATGCAGGCGGCGCTCCCCGCAGCATTGAAGCTGGCCAGTGAGACCAAAGTGGTTCCTTCGATTGCTGATGAGTTTGATCGTTCTACACTCTCCGATAAAGAGTATCTTATCATTGAAGCACTGGAGGTGGCTGGCGAACTTAAGGTGAATGATATTGTGAAGTTGCTGGGGCAAAAAACTGTTTTCCCTATTTTAAAGCAATTATTTGACAAGGGAATAGTATTGATTTCTGAAGAGATTACCGAGCGCTATAAACCTAAGACCAAAGCATTTTTACGTTTTGCTCCTGATTTTAAAAATGAAGATGCTAAAAGAGAGCTGTTGGATAGTTTAAACCGAGCGCCAAAGCAGCAAGATGCCGTATTGGCGTTTATGCAACTTGTTAAAAAAACGGAGGAGATTACACGGCCGATGTTAACCGAGGCCTCGGGCTGCGGTAACGGCGCTATTACAGCTTTGATTGACAAAGGTGTTTTTGAAATCAAAGAGAAGGTTGTCTCTCGGTTTCAGGGAGAAGATATCGAATTGGATGCTAATTTCCAATTTAATGAAAATCAGCAACGCGCCTATGATGAAATCAAGAAGTCCTTTGAGGATAAGGAAGTTACTTTATTGCATGGTGTCACCGCTTCAGGGAAAACACAGCTTTATATCCGGCTGATAGAACAGGCGATAGCTGCCGGAAAATCAGCCTTGTATCTATTGCCCGAGATTGCGCTTACAGCGCAGATTACCGCTCGCTTAAAGTTGCATTTTGGAGATAAACTTGGCGTTTATCACTCCAAATTTAATGATAATGAACGTGCCGAGGTATGGCATAAAGTAATGAAAAATGAGTTCAAGGTGGTGATTGGCGCGCGTTCATCCGTCTTTTTGCCCTTTCAGGACCTGGGCATTATCATTGTTGATGAGGAACACGAAAATTCCTATAAGCAATTCGATCCGGCTCCCCGCTACCATGCTCGGGATACCGCCATTTATCTCGGCTTTCTCCATCAGACTAAGGTACTTTTAGGATCAGCCACACCTTCTTTGGAAAGTTATTATAATGCCAAAGCCAAGAAGTACGGTTTTGTACAACTGCTAGAACGATACGGGAATGCGCAGTTGCCAAGTATTGAGCTGGTGAATATTGCCGAAGAGGGAAGAAAGGAAAATATGTTTTCCTATTTTTCAGGTACCTTGCTAAAGGCCATTGAAGAAGCTGTAAAAAATAAGGAGCAGGTTATTTTGTTTCAAAATAGACGTGGACATACGACCATGATCCAATGTAATACCTGTGGATTTGTCGCAAAATGTGTCAACTGCGATGTGAGCTTAACCTATCATAAGAGCTCCAATATGATGCACTGTCATTATTGCGGTCATGTCGAACCTCCGTTGCGGGTTTGTCCAGCCTGCGGGATGCCGCATATCGAAAGTAAAGGATTCGGTACAGAACGGGTAGAGGAGGAGCTGGAGCTTCTGATGCCGGAAATTCGCATCGGCCGGTTGGATTTGGATTCTACAAAAGGCAAATATGGATTTGATAAAATTATCACAGCATTTGATGAGCATGAATTCGACGTGCTTATTGGAACGCAAATGGTAGCTAAAGGGCTCGATTTTGGAAGGGTAAGTCTGATTGGTGTTATTAACGCGGATACCATTATCAACTTTCCTGATTTTCGTTCCTATGAACGTGCTTTTTCACTGTTTTCACAAGTTGCAGGCCGGGCTGGTCGTCGTGAAGCTGGCGGAAGGGTGATTATCCAAAGTTATACGACCAAGCACAGAGTGCTTGAACAGGTAGTCAACAACGATTATGAGGATATGTTTATGACTGAAATTACAGAACGAAAAAATTACCTTTATCCACCTTTTTACCGCCTCATCCGAATTGATATTAAGCATGCTGATTTTCAGAAATGCTATGATTCGGCCAATCGTTTTGCCGTAGCATTGCGCCAACAGCTGGGGGCAAGGGTGTTGGGGCCAGAGCCGCCTTTGGTTTCCCGCGTGCGCAATAATTTTATTCAGACTATCACCTTGAAGATAGAACGTACAAATATCAGTATTGCAAAGGTTAAGGAACTGATCCGTTCGGTTCTTCTGGATTTTGAAATAGATAAAAGCAATACAGGCGTGCGCGTTCAGGTCGATGTGGATCCCTATTAGCGCCAGCTATTACCCCTATAGGATTTAAAGACTTGCGTTATGGGCTAAGTTAAACCACATGCGCCTATCGTTTTGTTTGATGTCCAATTCGAACGGTCAACGTACACTGGCTATAAGGTCTGGTGATTTGCAAAATAAAGTAAATTGAATTATAAATGTGTACTGTATTGGTATTGAGTTAATTGTGATTAGTTCTGCTGAATGTGCCTTTTAAAAGGTAAATTTGAATCATCATGGCCTACAAGTTTATTGATAATTATCGGGAGAAAGGTGCCCGTAAGAAATTGGTGGAACATCTAAAAAGCCGAGGTATTGCAGACCAAAAAGTTTTAGATGCCATTGGAAAAGTACCACGTCATTTTTTCTTTGATGAAACTTTCTGGAATCAGGCTTATCGGGATATTGCATTTCCAATTGGTGATGGGCAGACAATTTCACAGCCTTATACGGTGGCTTATCAGTCCGAATTACTCCACGTAAAAAAAGGGGATAAAGTCTTGGAAATCGGGACCGGATCTGGATACCAAACCTGCATTCTAATGGAACTTGGTGCTGAAGTGTATACCATCGAGCGCCAAGAAAATCTGTACCATCGCACCATTCAGGTACTGCCCTACATGGGCTATAAACCTAATTTCTTTTTGGGTGATGGCTCTAAGGGAATGGAAGAGCACGCTCCTTATGACAAGATTATCGTGACTGCGGGCGCACCATTTGTGCCAGAGGTGATGTTAAAGCAATTGAAAATGGGCGGAATTTTTGTGATCCCTGTCGGAGATGAAAAGTCGCAAAAAATGGTCACCATTATCCGGGTAGGTGAAAATGATTTTGACCGTATCGAACTGGATACCTTTCGTTTTGTTCCTTTGGTGGGAGACCAAGCTTGGTAAAGCCATTCAAGCGGCTTCGATGTGCATCTCCAAGGTCTCAAGCGCCTATGGCCCCTCCTTTTGTAAAAAAACTGATAAGATCCTCAATTAAATTAAAATGAAGTGAAAGACTAAATATTCACGTTATGACTCCAACATCAATATTATATGATCAGAAGCATCAAGAAATAGCTTCAACCGTGCTCAAGTTAAATAAGCAAGTCAACACATTGAGTTTGTCGCGTCTATTTGTAATCCTGGGAGGGGGAGCGTTATTATTTTATACCTTTCAGCTCGAAAGTCTGCCTTTGGTCTTTTTCTGTTTTTTTTCATTGTTATTTTTGTTCGCTTATCTCGTGCGGAAGCAGAGCAAGCTGGAGCTTCAGAAAAATTATTTTGAAGCTTATCTTAAGGTTTTGGCAAATGAGCAGGCTATGGCAGAAGGAAAATTAAATATGTATGATCATGGCCAGCATTTTGAGGATGGGGCTCATCCGTATAGCGCTGATATGGATGTTTTTGGAACCTATGCTTTATTTGCCCAGATAAATCGTGCAACTACAAAGCAGGGAATCGATCTTTTGGCTTCGTGGCTTGATAAACCGCTTCAAAAATATCAGATTCTGCATAATCAGGAAGCGACTCAGGAACTGGAAAACGAATCGGAGTGGATTTGGGATTTTCAGGCTAAACTGTTGGCGAACCTGAACCATAAGCTGGACATCAAGGCTTTCCTGACAAATTACTTTCAGGATCGTAATTTTCAATTCGGCAACGGTTTTATGCGTTTCTATATCAAAGCAGGTCCCATTCTCTTTTTACTTGCTTTAGCCGGAAGTTTTTTTGTTCCAAAGTTGGCTGGAATTGCAACATTATTGGGCTTGTTCCATATCCTTTGGGCATTAGCCAAAGCGGGAAGTGTGGGGCTGTTTTCCTCTCGAATAGACAAGATTGGTGCTGTCCTAGGCTCTTATGCCGAAGCGATTCAATCGATTGAAAGCAAGGAGTGGAAGTCCTCTTCCATGCTGGGGATCGCAGGGGAACTTAAACAGCATCAAGGTGCTGATTCCATTTCCCTTGCATTTAAAAAGCTTGCAGGTCTGATTAACAATCTGGATGCCCGCAATAATGTCTTTGTTGGTATTTTTTTAAATTTATTTCTGCTTTGGGATTTTAGGCAGGTATTGGCAATTGTTGACTGGAAGAATAAATATGAGCATGAAATTTTAAATTCATTCGATACTTTGGCAAAGGTAGAGGCGGTAACGAGTCTGGCTATTTGGAAGCGAAATCATCCGACCTATATTGATCCGATAATTTTGGATAACCCATTGCAAGATAAGATTAATGCGCAAGGATTATATCATCCCTTGATCCCGATCGATCAGGTAGTTGCCAATGATTATAACAGTATGGATCATCGTATTGCTTTGGTAACTGGATCCAACATGGCTGGTAAAAGTACCTTTCTGCGTACTGTGGGCATAAATGCCATTTTGGCCTATGCTGGGGCGGCTGTTGCAGCAACATCTTTTCAGCTGCCGATTTACAAACTGATATCCTATATGCGGATCAAAGATAATCTGAATGAAAGTACGTCGACCTTTAAGGCGGAACTGAATCGGATGAAATTCATATTAGATACGGTGTCTCTACACAGCGATAGCTTTTTTCTGATTGATGAGATGTTACGGGGTACAAATTCGGTGGATAAATACCTCGGTTCGCGGGCGATCATAAAGAAATTAGTGCGGTTAAATGGTAAAGGTATGGTGGCAACACACGACTTACAGCTGTCTAGTTTACAGGAGGAATTTCCTCGAGATATCAAAAATTATCATTTTGATATTCGTGTTGATGAAGGTCAGATGCTGTTTGATTATAAGCTGAAGATTGGCGAGTGCAAGATATTCAATGCGTCGCTCTTATTGAAGGGTATCGGTGTGGATATCAATGAAAATATGGAATAGAAATGACTCAACTGAAATGAGATTAATTTACATTTGTCCCCTCTTAAATCCACTAAATAAAACAATAAATGACTTTACAAGAACGTATTGATTTGTCTGAAACACATGTTTGTACAACTGTTTTTCCGTTTTTGACAAATCATCACGATACTTTATTCGGCGGCAAGGCCATGTCCATTATGGATGAAGTGTCGTTTATGGCTGCAACACGATTTTGTCGCAAAACGTTGGTCACTGTATCAACAGATCGTATAGACTTTAATAAAGCTATTCCCTCTGGAAGTATTATAGAAGCTATCGCAAGAGTTCAACATGTAGGCCGGACAAGCTTAAAGGTGAAGGTCGAGATATTTTTGGAACATATGTACAAGGAGGGCAGAGAGCTGGCAATAGAAGGTGTTTTTACATTTGTTGCTCTGGATGAAAGCAAGCAGCCGATCCCTGTGCTTGAAGGTTTGGATATTGAATAGAATTCGATGTCTCTTTTTAGGGTACGAGACGAAAATTCTGAAAATTTATAACATGGAAAAAGGACCGTAATTAAGGTCCTTTTTTTGTGGAGAGATCGATCTAAGAATTTCGATCGTCGTCTCCGATAGGGGTGTGATTCTATGGATTTACGTTTTTTTCTATTCGTTTCTCTTGACGGGGCTTAAATTATTGAGCTCTTCTGGTGTAAACAGTCTGTAGTGAACTTTGAAGGTTTTACCCAATGGCGTTTCCAGCGAGAAGCCCCCCGGGCCAAAGCCATCCAGTACATCTAATGTAAAATGTGCATGTTTCCAGTATTCAAAGAGATCGCGATCAACCCAGAATTCATAGCCTTCCGCTAGTCCGATCATGGCGTCATTTGTACGGGGGAAGTAGCCTCCTTCTTCAAAGCACTGCGGTTGAGTCCCCTCACAGCAGCCTCCTGCTTGGTAGAACATTAATTTACCATGTTTTGCTTCAAGTTCATGAATAAGATCTTTTGCTTTATCCGTAACGTCTAGTCTATTTATCATCATAAAATTGGATCATTTTTTTTTAAAATTAGCCCCCATCAAATTTAGCGCGAAAGATCGATTGCGTGTTTAAAGCGTACCAGGCAGCATGGCGTTTAACGATACCACCTGGTACGGCGTTAGCTTACTCTTAAACTTCTGTTAGAAGAAACCAAGTTTTTCTTTGCTGTAGGAAATCAGCATGTTTTTAGCCTGTCTATAGTGTGCGAGCATCATTTTATGATTTTCCCGTCCGATACCAGATTGTTTATATCCACCGAATGGAGCTCCAGCAGGGTAGGAATGATACTGATTTACCCAAACACGGCCCGCCTGAATAGCACGTGGAACCTGATAAAGCTGATGCGCATCTCGGGTCCATACACCAGCTCCCAGTCCATACATCGTATCGTTGGCGATGGCAATTGCTTCCTCCTCATCTTTGAAAGTAGTGACCGCCAGTACTGGTCCAAAGATTTCTTCCTGGAAAATCCGCATTTTATTATTGCCTTTGAATAGGGTAGGCTTAATGTAGTAGCCGTCTTCAAAGCCCTCGCCAACATTGTTTTCATCGCCACCGGTCAAGACTTCTGCTCCTTCTTCTTTGCCTAGTTTGATATAGGACATGATCTTGTCTTTTTGGATTTTTGATGCCTGAGCGCCCATCATGGTTGATGGATCTAATGGGTCTCCGACTTTGATCTTATTGACCCGATCAACGACTTTCGCTATAAATCTATCGTAGATATCTTCCTGTACCAATAAACGTGAAGGACACGTACAAATCTCTCCTTGGTTGAGTGCAAATAGCACCGCGCCTTCTATCGCTTTGTCCAAAAATGCATCATCGGCATCCATCACCGAACTGAAGAAAATATTGGGCGATTTTCCGCCGAGTTCGAGTGTTACTGGAATGATATTTTCAGTGGCATACTGCATCACCAAACGGCCTGTTGCTGTGGATCCCGTGAATGCTGCTTTGGAAACTTTTGGATTGGTGACTAAGGACCGACCAAGTTCCGCACCGAAACCATTGACGATATTAACCACTCCGGCGGGAATCAAATCACCAATTATTTCCATCAGGATAAGAATAGATGCCGGTGTACTTTCAGCGGGTTTTAGTACAACGGTATTCCCTGCTGCAAGCGCTGGAGCTAGTTTCCATACCGCCATTAGAATCGGAAAATTCCATGGAATAATCTGTGCAACTACCCCGATTGGCTCGTGTACAATCAAGGATACGGTGTTACTGTCCAGTTCACTTAGGGAACCTTCCTCAGCACGGATTACACCCGCAAAATATCGAAAATGATCAATTGCTAATGGGATGTCAGCATTTAGCGTTTCGCGTACCGCCTTACCGTTGTCTATGGTTTCAACGGCGGCGATATATTCTAGATTCGCTTCAATGCGGTCGGCGATTTTATTTAGGATGATGCTCCGTTCAGTAGCTGAAGTCTTTCCCCAAGTTTCAAAGGCTTTAGCAGCAGTATCAACAGCTAGATCCAGATCTTCTTTTGTGGAATGGGCAACTTGTGTAAATACCTTTCCGTCTACTGGTGAGATGTTATCAAAATATTTTCCTTGTACTGGTGCGACGAATTTACCACCAATGTAGTTGTCATATCGTTCTTTGAACGATGGCCTTTTAATTGCGCTCATATGGTTTATTTTTAATTATTTTTATTCCCTTCTTATCAAAGTTAGCCAGCAATTATTCAATCCCGTAGCAGTATCGATCCAAAACATAGCACGATTGTTTCAAATGGATGAAAACCGACGTTCCATTTTTTTGTTATATTTGATATAAAGCCATTTTACTTAATTGGTACATCATGGGAGACAGGACGTTAATTCATACATTGCCATTTTCTCAGGCTCGGGAGTTGAGTACATTAGTGGAAAACCGACGTGCATTCACGTTAGATAGCCTGGAGCTTAATATCTACGAAACGTATCGTGTTTCGCAACATGTACCGCTGTGTTTCGATGATCTGGTTATGATTAATATGATCCAAGGGAAGAAGATCATGCATTTGGATAATATAAAGTCTTTTGATTATCTGCCGGGGCAGATGATGGTATTGCCCGCGCTTGTTGGCATGCACATCGATTTTCCTGAAGCAACTTTAGAAAAGCCTACGCAGTGTACTGCTTTGACAATTCATAAAGAAAAGATAGCGGCAGTTTTGGACTATTTGAATGAATTTTATCCCAAAGAGCAGGTCAATCAGTGGCGTATTGATCCCGATCTTTTTCACCTCTATAATTCTACGGAGCTTGCCGATTTGGTGAATAAGTTATTTCAGATCATTATCAGCGAAAATCCGTTAAAAGATGTGCTCGCCGATCTCGCTTTTAAAGAGCTTACAATTCGGTTATTGCAGTCCCAGTCATCGATAGCATTGAAAATTGGGCAATCGCCCAACAAGATTCTGCTACATTTGCAGGAGTTTATTCAGAAGCATATTACGGAGAAAATCACAATGGCACTGCTCGAACGGACTGCTCACATGAGTAAGGCGAGCCTAACGCGGATGTTTAACCGCGAGCTAGGACTGAGTCCTATGGAGTATGTGATCCAACAGCGTATTGAGGTAGCAAAAAAGATGCTTTTGCTAACCCGCAATGTAAAGGAGTCTTGCTATGGTGCCGGGTTTAACGATGTCAACTATTTTGTTCGGCTTTTTAAAAGTAGAGTGGGCATTACGCCAGGCGCATATGTCCTGGCGCGTTAACCTAAAATTTCATTACACGGTCAAGTTCACGCTTGACATCTCTTTCTTTAATGTTTTCCCGTTTGTCAAAATCCTTTTTACCCTGTGCCAACGCAATTTCGACTTTAGCAAAACCACGCGGACTGATAAAAATGCGTAATGGGACAATGGTAAAACCACGTTCTTCCCCCTTCTCTTTCAATTTTTTTAATTCTCTTTTTGTCAATAGCAGCTGACGGTCCCGTTTTGCCTCATGATTATAGAAAGAACCCATGGAGTATTCGGCAATGTGCATGTTACGAATATAGAGTCCGTCTTCAAAAAAACTGCAGAAACTATCGTTAATATTTGCCTTGCCCTCGCGGATGGATTTTATTTCTGTTCCCAATAGCCGAATTCCTGCTATGTACTTGTCTAGTAAGTGATATTCAAAAGAAGCTTTTTTATTTTTTATATTGATATCTGAAGATAAAGCCATATATTGTTGTATATTAGTAAGTCTACACCATTGCTATTGCAATGAACCTAAATGTAACTAATTATAGGATAATTTAAAGTTCGCAAATATAATTATTAAAATTGTCTTATTTTAAAGTAGAATTATGTGGAGTGATGTTAGCGGAGTATTAAAATAAAATTAACTGTTTTGGACGATGTGTTAAAAATATGACTAAATTTAAGTGAAAGTCAGATTATGTTTTCGTATGTTTGCAACGTTTTTTTGGAATTATTGTGAATATATGCAACGTAGAATTTCAGCTTACATTGTGGATATAGCAGATTTTTCATCGGAGACCGAGTTTTTTATATAAAAGTCCAATTCGATAATTTTGTTTGTTACAATAACATCTAAAAGTTAGAAATAGTTTTAGAAATACCTTTTTATCGCATGAGTAAAGGAAAGTTAGGCGAAAAAATATCGCAATTTAAGATTGTTGAGGAGTTGAAAGCTAAAGGCTTATATGCCTATTTTAGACCTATTCAATCAAAACAAGATACCGAGGTAAAAATCGATGGTAGACGTGTATTGATGTTTGGTTCTAACTCTTATTTAGGGTTAACGACTGATGCACGTATTATAAAAGCAGCGCAAGACGCTTTGGAAAAGTATGGTACTGGATGTGCTGGATCTCGTTTCCTAAACGGTACGTTGGATATTCACGTAGAACTGGAAGAAAAATTATCTGCTTATGTGGGTAAAGAAGCTGCTATTCTATTTAGTACAGGATTTCAATCAAATCTTGGCCCTTTGTCATGTTTAATGGGGCGTAATGATTATATTTTATTAGATGAACGCGACCATGCATCCATTATTGATGGTAGCCGTTTATCTTTTTCTAAGGTAATTAAATACGGTCACAACAATATGGAGGACTTGCGTGCAAAGTTATCTCGTCTACCTGAGGATAGCGCGAAGTTAATTTGTACGGATGGTATCTTTAGTATGGAGGGTGATATTGTTAATTTGCCTGAACTTACCGCTATTGCCAATGAGTTTGATGCGGCAGTAATGGTTGATGACGCACATAGTTTAGGTGTTATTGGTCACAAAGGCGCTGGTACAGCTTCGCATTTTGGGCTTAATGACGATGTAGACTTGATCATGGGTACCTTTAGTAAATCTTTAGCGTCTTTAGGTGGATTTGTAGCTGGTGATGCCGATGTAATTGATTTCTTAAAACATAATGCACGCTCGGTGATGTTCAGTGCTTCAATGACTCCAGCTTCTGTAGCTTCAACATTGAAAGCATTGGAAATTATTCAGAATGAGCCTGAGCACATTGAAAAATTATGGAAAAATACAGATTATGCCAAAGCACAGTTACTGGATCATGGATTTGATCTAGGTGCGACGGAAAGTCCAATTTTACCAATCTTTATTCGTAGCAATGAAAAAACGTTCTGGGTAACAAAAATGCTCCAAGATGATGGCGTTTTTGTCAATCCAGTAGTTTCTCCGGCAGTTCCTGCTGAAGAGTCTTTGATCCGTTTTTCATTGATGGCGACTCATACTTATGACCAAATCGACGAGGCTATTGAAAAGATGGTTAAAGTATTCAAACAAGCTGAAGTTGAAACATTAATATAAAATCTAATCGTATATGATTCAGATTATACCCGTTGAAACGAAGAAACAAAGACGGCTGTTTATAGATTTCCCTCATAGTCTCTATGAGGGAAATCCTAATTATGTGCCCGCCTTATTTCTTGAACAAAACGATTTGCTTTCCCCTGACAAGCATCCTTTTTATAAACATTCTCAAGCACAACCTTTTCTAGCTTATCGTAACGATAAAATTGTTGGCCGCATTTGTGCAATCTGGAATAACAACCATAACGCCTTTAATCATGTGAATGAGGGGCAATGGGGATTTTTCGATTGTATAAATGATCAGGAGGTCGCAAACGCATTGTTTGAAACAGCAGAAAAATGGGTTAAAGCAAAAGGTGGTGATACGATTGTGGGGCCGATTAATTTGTCGACCAATGACACGGTAGGTTTATTGGTTGAAGGCTTTGATATGCCACCGGTAGCTATGATGCCCTATAATTCTCCCTATTACATCGATTTAATTACCAATTCAGGCTATGGTCATAAAGTGGACTTACGCGCATATTTGGTGATGGAGAAATCTGCTGATAAACGTTCTGTATTGCTTTTGGATAGGTTGGAGGAGCGTCTGAAAAGATCTGGTATCACCTTGCGTCAGTTCAATGTGAAAGATTTTAAAAATGAGGCGGCGAGAGTTCGGGATATTTACAATAGAGCATGGGATAAAAATTCGGGATTTGTTCCCATGACCGAAGACGAGTTTAATTATACAGCCAAGGATCTAAAAATGATCCTCGATCCACGATTTGCTATCGTAGCTGAGAAAGATGGTGAGCTTGTTGGTTTTGGTCTGGGCATACCGGATATTAACCAGATCCTGATCAAGGTGAAGCGCGGACGTTTACTTCCTACGGGAATTTTCAAATTGTTATTTGGAAAGAAAAAAATAAATTTGCTTCGCGTACTCATGTTAGGGGTGTTGGAAGACTACCGTAAACTAGGTATTGAGGCATGTTTGTATGGTCGAATTATAAAAGAATCAAAAGATTCCAATATTAAAGGGGCCGAATGTTCATGGATGTTGGAGCACAATTATATGATGAACCACGCAATTGAGCAAATGAATGGAGAATTGTACAAACGTTATCGTTTGTATCAAAAATCATTATGATAGAAAAAATATTAATCACCGGAGCGAGTGGTTTTGTAGGCTATCATTTGACAAGAGCAGCGAAGGCGGCAGGGATGGAAGTTCATGCTGCGGTGAGAAAGTCAAGTGATGTTTCAGAAATTCGCTCCGTTGTAGATAAATTTGTTTACCCGGATTTCTCTGATGAAGGATCTATCAGAGAATTGTTTGAAGCAGAAAACTATACCTATGTAGTTCATGCTGCTGCAATGACCCGCGCCAAACGTGAAGAAGATCTTGAAAAGGTCAATGTTGGGTATACAAAAAATTTGGCATCGGCTTGTTTTTCATTAAAAAATCCCATCAAAAGATTTGTTTTTGTTAGTAGTTTGGCCGCTATTGGTCCCGTTCGCTATGATGCAATTCTAATCGATGAAAGTAATCCCTATCATCCAGTTACAGCATATGGACGTAGTAAGCAGAAAGCGGAACTCGTATTGAATGACTTTAAAGATCATCCAATAACAATTTTGCGGCCTACTGCAGTATATGGCCCGCGTGAAAAGGATATTTTTATTCTTTTTAAAACCATGAATGGAGGTATGGATGCATATGTTGGCCGCTCGCCACAGAAGCTTAGCTTTATTTATGTCGCGGACTTGGTACAGGCCATTATTGATGCCTGTCGTTTTGACCAGGGTGGGAAACAGGTGTATAACCTCAGTGACGGACAGGTATATAGCCGTTATGAGATGGCGAAAATTTTTAAAGAGTTTAGCCAAAAGAGAATGTTCCGTATGCATATCCCTTTGGGGCTTGTGAAAACTATAGCCGTTATTTTTGAGCTTCTGTATAGGAAATCTAAAGCAATACCTGTATTATATCCGGAAAGGCTAAATGAACTTACGGCAGAAAACTGGGGCTGTGATATCGCTGCTGCCCAGCGTCACATAAAATACCAACCTAAATATGATTTGAAGAAAGGCTTAATGGAGGCATTGGCTTGGTATAAAGAAAATAAATGGCTATAATAGCAGATAATGAGTGAGTTAAAAATAAATAAAAAGCTTTTTCAGGATAGAAAGCGAACAAATATCTTAAGTGAACCCGAACAAAAGCTTATTTCGTATCTCGTTCCCCGGATCCCAAATTGGATTACTTCTGATGGACTTACAGCAATCGGATTTTTAGGTTCTTTAATGATATTGGGGAGTTTTATACTGGCCGAATACGTTGATATCCGTTATCTACTTCTAGGAATTCCCGGTTTTTTTGTGCAGTGGTTTGGTGATTCATTGGATGGACGGATCGCATTTTATCGGAATAAATCCCGTCGCTGGTACGGTTTTGCGTTGGATATTGTAATGGATTGGATCAGTACGGTTTTCATTGGATTGGGATATGTGCTTTACACTGTAGGAGATTACAAATATCTGGGATTTACGTTGGTGGCTTTGTATGGTTGGGCAATGATTATTTCTCAACTTAGGTATAGAATTACGGATAAATATACAATAGACGCTGGAATTTTGGGTCCCACTGAAATTCGAGTGATTATTTCATTAGTCATGCTCTTGGAAGTGTTAATGCCTGGATCCATCGATTGGTGCGTACTTGTAATTTGTATTGCACTATTTGTAATTAATGCGAATGATACGCGCCTACTTCTCAAATTAGGGGATGAAAAAGATAAAGAGGATAAATTGAAGAAACAGCAGGAGGGGGATATTTAACGATGTCTTCCAAGTTTGTTACTTTTTTAAAAGCACAGCTTTCCGCCTTTTTAGGCGGATTGTTTGATTTTGGGGTATACTCAGCTTGTTATAAGTTACTTCATATCAGCGCTCCTTTTTCTAATGCTATTAGCGGTAGCCTTGGAGCTATTGTTAATTTTTTGATCAATCGTTACTGGTCGTTTGGAAGTACACAAAAGTCTGTGGGAAGCCAGCTATGGAAATTTGTAATTGTTGTTTGTGGTAGCATTGCACTGAAGTCTACAGGGATTCATTTTTTAGTGAATGTATATCATATGAATTTCCTTTTCTCAAAACTTGTTGTAGAGTTGCTCGTTTCTTTGGGTTTCAACTATACACTTCAACGTTTTTGGGTTTTTAAAACGGATGAAAAGCACTAATTTATTTCTCTGTTTCCTAATGCAGCAGTTCTAGCTGCTTTTAATCTCTTTTCTATTTCTCTTATTTTTTCTATCGCTGATAGGCTAGGGGGTAGCCTCACCCTGCAAGCTGGCGGTGGCTATCTGGGGCGCTTCCCCATTGCATGCCTGAATCGGATTCACTGCGGAGCTAATACGGAGATAACACATTTACTACTTTCTTATCCCTTAGTTTGGTTTTTGTTTACCTATAGCTTAGCCTTAAGTTAGGTTTAGTATAGGTATAACCTATATTAAACCTAAACTAACCCTAACCAAAACCTAACTAAACCCTAAACTAACCTATAACTTGATGCAAGTTTAAATGCCCATTGGCCGCCCGATACGACCATTTTTGCGGCCGTTTACTTTTAGCTCAGCGCTGTCTGCTGCATACAACCTGGGCAAGATACCGGGCATGAGCCCCGGCGGTGTGCGTTCCACATACTTCGACCTCTCCGGCCATTCCGTCATAGTGCAGCTGCCGGCCGGCCGTTTCCCTGCCCGCAGAACCTTTCACCGGCCATCTGCCCCTTCAGTTCCGCTCCGGGAGGGCCCTTTCGAAAAAGAATCTCCCATCTTTCCAGGCAGTTATGCCCAAAATGAAATAAATAAGAAC
>NZ_DFOE01000015.1:0-73095 GCF_002376635.1 Sphingobacterium sp. UBA3549
AATAAATTTGAGACAGCTTCTTCTATAAATTTTAATGAGCATATTTCAACGGCCTATTTAGGGACTAATTCTTCAGTATATTATCAATTTTTTGGGTGATATCTACCAGATCAAAGGGTTTTGCGATAAAACCATTGGCCCCTAAGCCGCTTGCGATCTCTGGTCCATCCACGCTCGCCGAAAGCACGATGATGGGGGTATCTTTAATTTCGGGTGTGCTTCGGATCATCTTGATCAGTTGATCGCCGGAAATTATTGGCATCCAAAGATCCAATAACAATAGGTCCGGCTGATGAGAAATTAATTGCTTCGTCAGGTTGGTACTATTTGATTCGCATATGACATTAAATCCTTCCATATCTAAAAAAAGTTCGAGCATTTCGAGTATCCCTCGGTCATCATCACAGATCATTATCTTTTTAGTCTGCATATTTGTTAGTTATTGTTTACAATGGGTAATGTAAAATTAAAAGTAGATCCTTCCCCCAGCTCACTTTCTACCCACAATGTACCGTTGTGATTGACAATGATCTCGTGCGAAACGTAGAGACCAATGCCCAAACCCGGAAACTTTTTTTGTATATGGCTGACGCGGAAAAATCTTTCGAAAATCTTTAATCTGTCCTGATAGCTTATTCCCATACCGTAATCTCGCACAGAGACCTTTACAAAGTTAGCAACCCTATGAATACTAACTTCAATTTTCTTAGATTCTGGCGAATATTTAATAGCGTTTGATAGCAGATTATTGAGTACTTGGATAATCTGTAGTTCATCACCCTCCACGATACTATCCGAACTGCCTGAAAAATGAATATCAGCGTCAGGCACGGCCAGTCGCATACTCTCTACGGCGTCTTGAATCGTCTTATCGATCTCAAATGGTTCCATGTGCAGTTCCAAATTTCCAGATTGAATTTTAGAAGTATCCAAGAGTTTGGCTATAAGCAGGTTTAGCCGGTCGATATAGGATGCTATTTTATCTAATGTAGAAATATACTTTGGATCTGTATTTTCGACACTGAGCCGCTGTACAATCTGAAAAAGCCCCTTAATCGTTGTCAGTGGCGTTTTGAGCTCGTGGCTTGCGATAGACAAGAAATCATCTTTACGTCGGTCTTGCTCTTTCTTTTCAGTGATATCTTCGATCGCGATGAGGATCCGGTCTTTGTATTTGCCTTCAAATTCAATGCGGTAGGCATTCAGCAACATCACTTTTCGCCCAATATAAGGGAACGTATGATCCACTTCATAATCGATCACTGGATTATTGGTAGGCAGTATCTGTGTAAGCATTTCCTTTAACGATGCAATATCCCATTGCTGGTTACCCAAGTCAAATAACTGCTTTCCTACAGTTTCCTCTGTAGTGACTTTAAAAGAGTTTAAGAAATGCTTATTTGCGCTCAGAACATCATAATTCGCGTCTAATACCAAGAGACTCTCTCTAACTGTTTCAATAATACTGGATAAAAAACTTTCTTTGTCCTGAAGTTCTTTCGTCCTCTGCTGTATTTTGAGCTCGACATGTGACTTTTCTTCACGAAGATCGTGTTCTGCTTTTTTTCGATCACTGATATCATTTTGAACACCGATAAAATGTGTCACCTGTCCGTCTTCGTTTTTCACGGGGGAAATAAAAAGTTCGTTCCAAAAAAGGGTTCCGTCTTTGCGGTAATTACGAATTTCGATTTTGCACTCTTCACCCCGCAGAATCGCTTCTTTGATAATTCTACGTTCTTCTTGCGAACGATCTTGCGCTTGTAAAAAGCGGCAGTTGTGACCTATTATTTCCTCTTGTGCATAGCCACTGATGGTTTCGAAAGCTTTGTTACAATAAATAATAGGGTTGTCATGCTGCAAATTGTCTGTAATAATAATTCCCGAATAGGCTGAATTCAATGCTTTTAGATAAAGATCTATATCATTGTTCTTGTTCTCACTACGTTGCTTTGCATTGCTGTTTCCGGAAGGATTTTTTCTCATATACTATAGTATACCATGCTTAACCATGGTGCGCGAATTTAATTTTAAAATTCGAAATTAAATGGAAAACTGCAATAACTAATTTGAAATACCGTATAAATGCGGGTGACGACAAAGTTCGTATTGGCACTGCAGAGTAAACTTGAAATTTAACATAACCGATGGGCGGGGCTGAGTAGATTTATGATATTTAATAAGTTTATATGAGTTTTGTTAAATTGTTTATTTTTAGTTTTTTATGTTTAAAAATATTTTTGATTTTAACCGTTGATAATTTTAATTCTATTTCCTTATTGTCGGTCTAGGAATGTCGAAAACCTCTTGGAGACCTTTGTCATGCACTGCCAGAGTGTTGCTATCGTGTTATATTCGTTTTATGAGCAATCCTATTTGAAAAATTATCTAAAACATGAGCCGTACAGCAAATAAATTGAAGGGAATATTTCTTTATAAATATCATATTGTATTGATGTGCAGTGATATGTGTTTTTTATATATACTAAAGGTGTAATATGTGAATTAAGCTGTTGGGTTATTGAGAATAAAAATTATTCCTAAACATAAAGACCTTCTGTATTACGTGACAAGGCAAGTGGACAAGCGGCCAAGGGGTTGAAGTTGGGGGCTAATTTAAAAAAGACATCATAACGTCTTTCTGACGGATTAAATGTAGTTGATGTATGGCGGATATATAAAAAAAGTGCAACGGTTGCCCGGTGCACTTCGCAAGAAGATAAATAGATATCTCCTTGTGTGTTTACTTAATTATGCGATACGTACGTTAACTGCGTTAACACCTTTTTTACCGTTTTCTACATCAAATGTTACACTGTCATTTTCGCGTACTTCGTTGATTAATCCTGATACGTGTACGAAAATGTCATCTCCACCAGCAGCTGGAGTAATAAAACCAAATCCTTTTGTTTGGTTGAAGAATTTAATAGTTCCTTCTTGCATTGTTTTATATATTATATTAAAGTATTCTATAAATAAATTCGCGTTACGATACGGATATCTTAACCCTATTCAATCGATTTGTTTGCAAGAAATGATGTTTGTAGTTTAATGTGCTTGGGTATATTCAAGTTCAAAAAGGTACTTCACCTATTATTTTGACAACAAAAATTGCTTCTGAAGATGCGAAACTGAGCGGGAAGTGTTATAACTTTTCGATTTCAGAGAAGCAAATTGAGCCGATTATCTTCCAAATATAACTATAAAATATTATTAAACATAGTATTTATGAGCCTATTATTAAAATGAATGAGTAATTCCGCGATTAGGCCATTCTAAAGTAGGTTTTACAGACAAAATAAATTTGCACATCCATTTTTTTAAACTTGATATAGGAAAGCATTTATATTCATTCCAGCACCTACCGAAGCAAATAGGATGATATCGCCTTCATGTATCGATTGATCTTCAATCTCGCCTCGTTTGATGAGATCATATAGTGTCGGGATGGTTGCGACGCTACTGTTTCCCAAGCTATGGATAGTCATTGGCATGACATCGGCTGGGACCGTCATATTGTACAATGCGTAAAATCTTTTGAGAATGGCTTCATCCATTTTTTCATTGGCTTGGTGGATCAGTACTTTTTTTATCGCTCTGATATCGATACTAGCATTTTGAAGGCAAGTTTGCATGGCCAAAGGAACTTTGCTGAGGGCAAACTCATAAATCTTGCGTCCCTTCATCTTAATATATCGCGTTTCCGTATGCTGCTCATGCTGGTATGAAGGTCCAAAATTAAGGTAGTCGGATTCCTCAATGGCGTACGTTGCACTTTCAAAGGCCAAGAGGCCACGGCTGTCATGGGTTGCTTCGACAATTACCGCGCCGGCACCGTCTGCGTAAATCATAGAATCTCGATCAAAAGGATCAGTCACACGTGATAGCGTTTCTGCACCAATAACGAGACAGCGCTTTGCCATCCCTGATTTGATAAAAGCATTGGCATGCAGAACACCCTCATTCCAGCCGGGGCAACCAAATAATAAATCATAAGCGACGCATTTGGGATTGCTGATACCAAGTTTTTTCTTCACTCTGCTCGCTAGGCATGGTACTGTATCTGACTGGATTTTACCATATGGAATATCACCATAATTGTGGGCTAAGATAATATAGTCTAGTGTTTCTGCATCAATACCCGCATCATCAATGGCAAGTTGACCGGCTTTAAAAGCTAGATCGGAAGCGACTTGGTTAGCATCGGCGTAGCGACGCTCTTCAATTCCGGTAATTGCTTTGAATTTTTCGATGACTAGTTGAGACTGTTTAAATGGTAGCCCGTTCTCATCCAAAAAAAGATGATTTTTAAAGTAATCGTTTTTAATGCGATTTGATGGGACGAAGCTGCCCGATCCGATGATCTTAATATTCATAATATTTTCCTTTGTAGGCCTTGAACGGATTTAAATACTGTTAACTACGCTGATTTCTTGTGATCGCTACAGGCATATTTCTAACGTTTTATTTTTTATCGTTATTAATATACTAAATATTGTCGGAATGGGACTAATTTTGTCTTGAACACCATTCTAATAGGGGCTTGTATAAAGATTCCATATCTTTGTTTTTATTGTCTTTATAGCGGCTAAACAATTCGGCGTTAAATTCATCTGCTTTAGGAAATCCTTTTTTGTTCACCATCATATCATTGACGTTTTCGACAATCTGTCCAAATAGATCATAATCTTCGCCAAATTTGTCATAACAATACAAAATGAATAGTCCCCAAGTTAGGTATTCGTCGAACACTTTGACCGGACTTGGGTAATGGACTGTACTTTTATTCGATGCATCTATCCAGAATTCCCGGTTGTTAAATATGGTATCAATCTGTTTTTTATTTTTTTCACTCAGAGGTCCGACGTAGTTATGGTCTATTTCTGTGAAAATGATCCGGGTATTTATTGCTTTCTTAAATTTGGGACTCCAAGATTCGTCTTCACGAAGCGTGGGCAGAAAAAGTAATATTTCTTTGAATCCTTTATATTTGAAGGTGTGTGTTGCATTCATCCCGGCAATGAGGGGCGATGTCAATATACGATAACTGTTGATTTTGTAATTGAATCTTTTTTCTAACCATTCTTTCTGTTCGGCAATGGAAGCATATTCTTCATAGGCGGCGCGAAGACTATCGTAGTAGGGTTTATGCTGTTTATAAAATGCCCGGTATCCAGATTTTCTAATAAACTCTTCCAGTTCTTTTTTATAAGCCGGAATGGGGTTTGATTTGATCTGGTAATTTCCAACTCCTTTTGCCGGAAAAATATAGATGTTCGTCGGTATTAGTTCATCGTCTTTGAACTTGAAGCCATAAACATTTGCTGCTAAAAGAAAATAATTCGTTAAATTCTCTCGCAGTTGTTGGTCAAATTTCTTCACTATAGGTAGATCCGAAAATGCCGTAAAATGTGATTTGACCTCTTCAAAATATTCGGTATTCTGTTTGGTCATGTTTGGATTTTCTTTTCCAAAGTCCGTTATTGAAAAGATAATATAAACGAGTTCCTGTGCTTCATTGATTTCCACAGTTGTCTTGCCATCGTTATGCGCAATATAGGCATTGCTAAAATCCACCTCGCGTTGTTGACATAGGGCCAGATTCCAGGTTAAGATAAAACTTGTTAAAACTAAAATTAGATTTCTTTTCATTGTATTGTTGCTTTTACACGATTATTGACGGTATACCTTCCATGCTTCAGCCTTTATATGCCCGGCGGAGTTGTAAACAATTATGGATTCTCATTATTATATGAAATATTCCACCATGCAATTATAGGGAGATTTCTGCTGTCTTTTAAATAAAATTTGTTCAAGTAAGAATGAATTGCGCGATGTGGAGTGCTTGTGTATCTGGTTTTTTTAATTTAATATTGATTTTAACTTAATATTGAAGAAATCTTGTGCTTTTAATTTTGACATCGCAATGGAACATGTTCAGCCAATCAAATCTTCCAATCAGAAAAGTTTTAATATCGTATACGATAAGTACCATCGACAGATCTTCGGTTTTGTACTCAAGCGTACGCAATCGGACTATATCGCACAGGAGGTCACACAGCTGACCTTTATTAAACTCTGGAACCAAAGAGAGCGACTTGACGATCAGCTTAGTATCTTGGTACAGTTATTTGGGATGGCGCGGCAGGTGATGATCGACTTATTGCGTAAAGAGGCAACAAGGTTTAAATATGAGGGACAGGCCGCTGCAACTCCTTTTACAGACAGCTTGATCCGTGCGATAGAAAACAAAGAACTTTTGCGTATGATGGAAAAGGATATTCAGAACATGCCCAAAATGCGTCGTAAAGTTTTTGAAATGAGCCGTAAGGAAGGTCTTTCCCATAAAGAGATTGCGGCCCAATTTTCTATTTCCACAAAGACGGTGGAACAGCATATCAGTAAAGCACTTCTTCAGCTCAAACAACATCTTTATTCCATCATGCTCTAGGTTCGGCAACTTTAAATGTCGCTTTCCTATATTAAATAATTGTTAAGCACTAAGGGATGTCGTGCCGACCTGCGTAATAGTAGTATGAAGCATGACGAAAAGCAGCATCAGATTAAAAAGCAGATCTGGAAAATGCCCTTCGTGGTAGACGAAATTTTCAAGGACGAGGAATGGGGGCAATTTGATAGTACAGCGATGGAGGACGTTGTACCCACAGATGCGATGAAATCGCAGATTCAAGATGCCATTCAAGACGAGGAAGATGCACAGGGTCGCAAGGTTTTACGGCGGTATCGGTTGATCAAGATGCTTCGATACAGTGCTGCGGCGGCAATTATCGTTTTCTTTCCCTTCCATTTTGTCACATGGTGGACGCAAGATTCAGTTCCGCAGCCTTTTGAACAGCTGTCTGCAGCTAATCCGGTTGTAGAAGCTACAGATATGGCGTGGATTTCGAAAGAAAATAGAAATCTCCAGAGTATAGTTCTAGATCTACCTGATGGATCTCATGTGCGTTTATTCGCACAAAGTCAAATTCGCTATGTGAAAGATTTTGCTGACAATGCCCGCGACATTGAACTTGTGGGTAAAGCATACTTTGATGTGGCTTCAGATCCAAAACGTCCATTTTCAGTACTTGCCAATGGTACTAAAACGACGGCGCTCGGTACATCCTTTACGATTAATACCAAATTAAAACATCAAACTGTGACTGTTGCACTGCATACCGGTAAGGTGCTTGTTTCGTCCCTGAGCGATCATTTCAAAAACGTGTTTCTGGATGGCCCAGGTCAAAATCTGACCGTTTATAAAGGCGGAACAACCCGATTGGACGCCGTGCATAAAGAAAAACCAATAAAAGTACCAGACTTCGCTGTACCTGATTTATTAAATCTTAAAAACACGCCAATGTCCGCTTTGATATTGGGTTTAGAAACAGCATTCAAGAAGCAGATTCATTTGGGGGACAAGAGTATAGCGGCTATTCACTATACTGGTGAGATTGATGTACAGCAAAATTCCTTGAAAGATATCTTGACAACCATCTGTCTAATCAATGAATTGCGCTTTGTCGCCAATGCGGACGGCAGCTACACGCTTTACAAGCAGGAAAATACGATTACCGAACATCTAAACAATTAACAAATATGCTCAGAAAAACAAATCCGCAAAAAAGGAATCTGCTTATTTTTGCATTGCTTACAGCTGGACTTACCCAACTTCATGCACAGCAGCAACAGGTGAAAGGCGCTGTTCAAAATGAAAAGGGCGAGTTCCTCCCTGGTGTCAGCGTAAAAGCTATTCAGGTCAATGGAGGCTCTAGTGTGATCACCAGTACGAATAGCCAGGGACTATTCCATTTTCAGAATTTAGTGGAACATGTTGGTTATCAATTTGTGTTTTCGGCTGTCGGATTTCAGTCCGATACGCTTTCGGGTTATGTCATTGAAGCGAGAAAACCGTTGTCCCTGAATGTAAAGCTTCAGCGAGGCTTGGTTAAATTGGATGAAGTTGTGATTGGTTATGGTCGTGTGTCCAGAAAAGATCTGACAAGCTCGATCACCAGTGTTAAAGCGGAAGATGCGAATGTTGGTGTATTTACCTCACCAGCACAGATGCTGCAGGGTAAAGTTGCGGGGCTAACCATTTCGACAAATAACAGTAACCCCAATGCCACGCCTTCTATTAGCCTAAGAGGTGCTTCAACCTTACGCAGCGGTGAAGCGATGGAACCTTATTATGTAATCGATGGTGTCCCGGGCGCATCGCTGGCCTTGGTGGCGCCAGATGATATTGCCTCGATCGACGTGCTGCGCGATGCCTCAGCGACCGCAATTTATGGCTCAAAAGCGGCCAATGGCGTTATTATTGTCACAACTAAGCGCGGGAAATCAGGGCAGACCAACATCAATTACAACGGTTATCTGGCGATCGATAAGGTGGCTAAGCATTATGAGATGATGAATGCTGCGCAATATAGGTCCTATGTCAATGATAATGGGTTTTCGATGGAACCAACGGACGACCTGGGGGCAGATACCGATTGGCAAAGAACGGTGGAGCGGACAGGGGTATCGAACAACCATAATATATCCATTCTTGGCGGTGCAGAAAAAACACAGTATAGCATTAGTCTCAATACCATCAAAAACAATGGGGTTATCAAAGGGACAGATATGGGGCGTCAGATTGCTCGAGCATTTTTGCAGACCAAGGCACTTAATGACCGGTTGACGGCGTCTTTCAATATCAACGCAAGTATCACCAAGCAGAATGATGTACTCGCTTTGGATCAGGGACTCAGTGTATATGATGCAATGTATTATTACCTGCCTGTATCGCCGATCCGAAATGCCGATGGCTCCTGGTTTGAAAAACCCGACCGTTCGCAATATGCCAATCCACTTTCCTTAATTGAGGAGAATACAAATTTTTCTAAAACAAAGGTCCTTCAGGCACATGCCAAACTGGGCTATGAGATCTTGCCCGGGCTGACCTATAATATTGATCTTTCGATGCAAAATAGGCAGTTCAACAACGCGCAATACTACGCGATGTCTTCAATGGCTGCACGTGGCCAAAATGGCAAATCTATCCGTGCCGCAGTAGAAGATGAACGGAAAGTGATGGAAATGAACCTGAGCTATGAAAAGACATTTGCCGGAAAGCACAAAGTAGCTGCACTGGCCGGTTATTCATGGGAGGAGAACAACAATAACGATGGCTTTCAATTGACGACCTCCGATTATTATAACGATGATTTAAGTTACTATAACCCTGGGATGGCGAATGTAGTTGATTTGTTGGGCTTTGGGAACTATTATCTTTCCACCTTGCGTATGATATCTGTTTATGGCCGGGTGAATTATGCTTATAACAGTAAATATCTGCTACAGGCGACCGTAAGACGTGATGGATCTTCGGCTTTTGGGTCCAACAATCGTTGGGCGACATTCCCTTCGGTGTCTGCAGCATGGCGCCTGTCGGAGGAATCATTCATCCGTGAAAGCGGAATTTTTGATGATTTGAAATTACGTGCGGGTTATGGTGTGAGCGGCAACTCGCTGGGTTTTGATGCTTTTACTGCGCAGTCTGTTCGCGGTGCCTCATCCAAGTTTTTCGATTATGTCAGTGCCGATGGTCAGGTAAGCCCATTGCGCACTTTGATGGTGCTTCGCAATAGTAACCCGAACCTCAAATGGGAAACCACCAGCATGATTAATCTAGGCTTGGATTTCGGGTTGCTGAAAAATCGCCTGACAGGATCTTTGGAGGTCTATAAAAAGAAAACAAGTGACCTGATTTATGATTATCAGGTAAGCAAATCGAAATATATCTATCCGACATTGACGGCCAACGTCGGGGAAATTGAAAACCGCGGGATCGAGCTTACTTTAAATGCAAAGGCGATCGATAAAGAACATTTCAAATGGAATACCGGCTTGGTGCTATCGCACAATACCAATAAGGTGGTGAGCATTGCTAACGAGCAGTTTACCCAGGATTATATCGAATTGTCGGATCTAGGTGGGGCTGGACAGACCAATGTTTTTCAGCAGAGGCTGACACCAGGAGCGCCTATCGGTCAGTTTTATACCTGGGAATGGGCAGGCTACAACGATGAAGGCGTGTCGGTATTTTATGTTCATGATGAGAAGACTGGAGAACGTACCGGCGAAACGACCACCACACCACAGAAGAAAGATCAGGCTGTGACGGGAAGTCCACAACCCAAGTTGACATTGGGTTGGAACAATAGTTTTTCGTATAAGAATTTTTCTTTAAACGGAATGTTTCAAGGTGCTTTTGGACAGAAAATTATGAATGCTACCCGAGCGCGTAATTCCAACGTTGTCGGTAACGCAGGACAGAAAAACGTGCTTGCGAGTGTCGTGGAAACCGAGCGCATGACGGATATCAATGCGCATTACCTATCCGATCGTTACCTGGAAAATGGAAGCTACCTTCGTTTGGCTTATGTTACGTTGGCCTATACGATACCGATGAAAAATATACCGATTAAAAATCTAAGGGTATATGCAACGATGAATAACGTGTTTGTACTGACGAAGTATAAAGGAATTGATCCCGAGGTGGGCTTGGGAGGCTTGACACCGGGAATCGATAACCGCCAGACCTACCCACGCACACGTACGTTTATGTTTGGCCTTAATTTTAATTTATAAGACAGCGCTGTGGGATGGAAAACTTCTTATCGAAACAATCCTGTTGACATAAATGGAGTATGCCACACGGCCTATAGAACAAGAAATAATTTATATGAAACCAACACTATTTATTCGCTTATTTACTTTATCAGCATTGAGTTTTTCGCTGGGATCTTGTACCGATCTGGATGTTGATATAAAATCACAGCTGACGGAATTTCCAGATTCGGAACGTGCAGCTGAGGCAATTCTTGCTGATGTATATGCAGCTTACCGTGGCGCAATGGGGCGCGATCATTGGATGGCCCAAACACTCTCAGCAGATGAGGCCGTGAGTGTTTCCATGGGGACAGACTGGTTTGATGGCGGCCGATACCGTGAATTTCATGTGCACAATTGGAATGCCGACAACGGCCTCTTACCAAGTATCTGGAACGATGCTTCCACTGGAATAACCTTAGCCAATAATGCCATTGAATTATTTGGGGAAGATAAAGAAAAGCTGACGGCACCCGCCCGTGCCATCCGTGCTTATTATTATTTTATACTGATGGATAATTTTGGTGCTGCACCGTTGATCACAGGGCCTGTTGATGCCGTTCCTGCACGTTCAAGCCGTGCTGAAATTTGCCGTTTTATTGAGACCGAATTGCTTGCGGTGAAGGACTTGCTGCCGACCACAGTTTCTGTAGCAACCTATGGAAAAGCAACGAAATATATGGCCGAAGCATTACTGGCCAAGTTGTATCTCAACTGGGCTGTTTATACGGCTGCGGATGTAGCCAATTACAATCCAAGTGCACAAAATGAAAAATTAAATGATGTAGTTGCGATGTGCGATCAGATTATTTCCTCGGGACAGTTTAATCTGACAAGTCACAAGTTTATGGCCAAATTTCGCCCCGATAATGGTTATCAGGTAAAGGATTTTATTTTCGCCATACCTTACGATCGCGAAAAACAACAGGGTATGACCTATTCACGCTTTTGGATACATCGCAGTGCGCAGAATCAGTTTGCCACACTACCTCAAAGTGTTGGGGGAACTTTTCGTGTATTACCAAGCTATTTGGAGAAATTTAATCTGGAAGGCGACGAAAGGAATGCTTCATATATCGGTGGTAAGCAATATTATTGGTCAAATTATGTAGAAGATAAGACTCGTCCTTTTCTGATCAGAACTTCCAAACGCGGCATAGATCAGGATTATAATGCTGCAGATGCAGATGCGCAGTTTGATTGGCAGCTGGAGACCACGAAAGAAATTACGTTGCGTTCGGATGGCGCGGCCACGCTCAATGTGGGTAATGACCAAAAGGGGCGCTCGATGGGGTACAGATCCATTAAGTTTTATATGGACGTAGCCGTTACCTCAGCCAATCAGCGGAATCAGAGCAACGATGTACCGGTATTTCGCTATGCCGATATCCTGTTGATGAAAGCGGAGGCTATACTCCGTGGGGCTGCTGCCACCAGTGGTCAGACTGCACAATCCCTGGTTAATCAGATCCGTACCTATGTCAATGCACCTGTACTCACGGCAGCCCCAGATCTGCAAGATGTATTGGATGAGCGTGCAAGGGAGTTTGCCGACGAGTCCTGGCGTAGAAATGATCTGATCCGTTACGGAAAATTTGAAGATA
Organism: Sphingobacterium sp. UBA3549; assembly: GCF_002376635.1. Lineage (NCBI taxonomy): Bacteria > Pseudomonadati > Bacteroidota > Sphingobacteriia > Sphingobacteriales > Sphingobacteriaceae > Sphingobacterium > Sphingobacterium sp. UBA3549. The sequence goes on from NZ_DFOE01000015.1 coordinate 12,264, forward strand.
ACTGGGGATTCCGATCGCTGTATCCTGCCGGGATGAGCGAGAAGTTCCGTCGTATTTTTCCCGTACCAACAACTGTATTAAACGTAAACACCCACTGGCAACAGAATCCTGGTTATTAAAATCTATTGATGAAACGCAGAACTTTTATGAAAAATTCCCTGGGCACGGCGATTACAGCCGGCCTGGGCGGAATTACGCTCAGCAGCTTCGGCCTGACAAAACCCACGCAACTTGAAAGCGAAGATATACGACAGCATTTAAAGCCCAAAGATGCTTATGATCTTCATTTTATGGCTGTAGGCGACTGGGGACGCAACGGTGCTGACCATCAGTTGGCCGTAGCAGGACAGATGGGCCAATGGGCCGATCAGCACCCCAATGACTTTATCATTTCTACCGGTGATAATTTTTACCCCTCCGGCGTGGTCAGTGAGCATGATCCCTTGTGGCATTATTCGTTTGAAAATATCTATACCGCATTTTCGCTGCAATGGGACTGGTATCCCATTTTGGGAAACCACGATTATAAATCAGATCCCGATGCGCAGGTGCGCTATAGCGGTATCAGCAGGCGCTGGAAGATGCCTTCGCGTTATTACAGCAAGACATTTGCGCTCAAGGATGGGGAAAAGGTCCTGATGGCTTTTATCGATACCAACCCGATGATTCCTGAATTTTACAGTAACAGCGAGTATGGGCCACATGTTGCGGGACAGCAACCCGAGAAACAGCTCGCCTGGCTGGATCAGCTACTGGAAAATTCGGATGCACATTGGAAAATTGTTATCGGCCACCATCCCTTGTATACGGCAGGACCGCGTACAACGAATTATGACACGCTGGCCGTGCGAAAGGTCCTGGAATCTATTTTTGAAAAGCGGGAAGTTGATATATACCTTTCTGGACATGAGCATTCCCTGCAGCATTTGAAAGTTGAAGGCAAGAAGTTTCATCAGTTTATCTCGGGAGCAGGATCCGAAATAACCCCGGTGAAAACAGATTTACCGTATGGCCGTTTTGCGAAAGATCAATACGGGTTTTTCTATTTCTCGGTCAATAGTGGAGAAATTGCTTGTCAGGTTATCAGTCATGAGGGTATAGAGCTGTATCGGACGGTGGTTACAAAAGTATAACCCAGATTCGTACCTGCTTCGTACCTTATTCGGATGCGATACAGATATTGTACAGGTACTGAACAGATATCGTCCAGACCCTGAACAGGAATTATCTGTTCGGAAGCTGGTCAATAATGGTTGCAAGTCTGTCCATCTCCGAAGGTGGTACGAACACAATACGAAGACAATATGAAGACATTAGCGTTCGAGATAAAAAACACACAGGCTAGCCTGCGTTAAAAAAGAAGCCTTCATCGGACGCCTTTTTTGAGCGTTAGATGAAGGCTTCATATTTTTGTGTTAAATAGATATGCTGCAGGACTTAGCTGCGAAAAAGAACACAGCGAGCCATACAAGTCCTTTGGCCAGAAAGAAGAGGAATGCTCCAATTCCGGCACGCTTAAGCCATTTTGATTTTTTATCTTTTTGCTCCATTTAAGGAATTAAACACTATCGCTCTTGTTTTAGTTTGCACTGGCAATAGGAGTGAATACTTCGCCAAAGTTATAAAAAGTTTGGTTAGCAATCTCCACTGCGCGATCATAAGTTGACGGATCTTCGGAATATTTGTTTAATACCGTTGTAAAACCAGCCCACATATCACGACTATTTTCGCCATAACCTTCAAAGAAGGAAGTTCCTTTGGTAACGCCATATTTGTTGAGCATCTGTACGATGTACGGACCACCCATGATTGAACCTTCCAAAACATATAATGATGCAAGTGCTTCCTGTACATTTGCTACTGCTGGAGCATTTGCTTCAGGCAGGTTATCTACATTACCACCCAAGGCTTCAATATCACTTTTGATGTACGATGAATTACGGCGTTCGGCCAAATCTGGCAATACTTCTGCGGTTACAAAAGGAGCGATGCTATCTTCTACAGCGCGGAAATAAGCATAAAAGCCTTTTAATACTTCAGCATAATCTGCTTCAGAACGAATATTTTTCAATTGGCGCACGATCGTTCCTTCTACGTTTTGGTGAGCTGCGTGCGTTTGCTCTTTGATATGTTGACTTAACATGTTTCTGTTTTTATTTATAACGATTCTATACAAAGATTTGTATTTATTTTCACAAATTTATGCTGTTTTCTGCTTTATCATCTATGAAAAATGGTTTTAATTTAAACAAGAGTATGACAAAATTCAGCTGTAATAGTTTCTTACTTTAATTTGAAATTTGTTTTGAGTAGCAAATTTTCTTCTGCTGGCAAGGGAAAATAAGTAGCGGATGAAATTGCCTTGATACGTTGGTCTCTGGCAATATCTTTTAATGCCGCTCCAAGCCAGGCTTCCTTTGGATCCCCGGGATGGCGGGAGGTATCGACCGGAGCTAAAGGCAGGTCTACGGGTATGCCGTCAAAATAATCCGACCAGCCATCGGCATTTCGGATAAGAAATGAAGCCAGGTAAATATCGAAGGCTCCTACACGTATGGAAAAAAATCCGACGGGTTTGCCAAAGGTTTGCTGGCCGATGAGTCGCAGCGGAAGATAGGGTTTGAAACTGCTAATCAAAAGCTCACTAGCCGAAGCTGTACGATCAGAGACAATACAGGATAACTGCTGCAAAGAATTGAAATGCCCCTTTTTGATAAAGTAATGTGTATTGGCTTTTTCACTATAATCTACATCAGCCATTGTCGCGGGGCGTCCTTTATATTGGACCACTTTGCCACTGGCATCCAGATAGGGTTGTTTAAGGAGTAGTTTTGCTCTGCCTTGCTGCACATTCGGATGAAATTGCTCGCTGAACATAACTTTTTTATCCAGTCTGGCCGGGCTAATGAGGTTGGCTAGATATTCGGCTGTTTCCACATAACCGCCACCGTTATGACGTAGATCGAGGATTAGATGAGTAACTTGCTGCTGTGCGAGTTCGGCCGCAAGTTGATCCAGTTCGGCCTTCACTGTCTGGAGCTCTGGAAAAGAGGGGATGTATACATAAGCAATCCGTTTATTACCTGCGGTCCAGTAAGACAGGTGTGTCGCATACCGATAGGGGGTGGTGGTACTTGCCATGTGACCGCTACTTTTCTTTTCAGTCCGACGGCGTTCCAGATACGAATATTTGGGCTTATTGGGAATGGTTGACCATTCATAGGGCTTATCATTCTTGCGCAAGGCGTATTGGCTGAGCGCAAAAAGTTCACGTTCGTAGGCTGTTTGCTCAGGTTCTATTTGGGCATATTTTGCCCGCGGATCAAAAGTGGTATACGAAGGGAGAGATTCCTGCCAACGGTAGAGCTGTTTGGCATACAGGTATATAGAATCGAGTGTGAGTTCTTTTTTTGTTCCTGTTTTTGGACTAATAAGTTCATCGGGTGAAGTCGCTGTTCTGCTGTTTTGCTGGCAAGCCGAGATAACGGCTGTAATAAAAAATAGACCAATTATTTGGCGGAGTAGACTCATTATTTGATGCGCGTTTTATCCTTTACACTTGTAGCTGATCGGATACAAATTATATAATTATCTGAAATTTAATACTTTTTTGCTTTTTTATTTAATATAAAAGCCTAATTTTGTGCCAATTTATTTAATTTTTGATACCTCCGCTGCTGTGGAGTACTCAAATGTCCCAAAGCTAGTCCCTTTGGGATTTTTTATTTTAGGGCAATACTGGCCGCTCGGTCTTGGTCGGTACGCTCGATAAGCTCTCCAAAAAAGCCACGATATTTTCCTGTTCTTTACTGCTCAATCGGACGTTTTGAATATGCGGCGATAAGGTGCCATTGATCTGTTGTCCTGATTTTTGGGGCATGCCCTGACTCAGCAGGTTGATCAGTTCACTTAAGCTTGCAATACTACCATTGTGCAGGTAGGGTGCAGTATGGACTACATTGCGCAGGCCCGGCGTACGAAATTTACCTTTGTCTGTTTCCAGTCCTGTTGCCTCAAAGCGACCATTGTCCAAGGCACCTTTGCTGGTAACAGCATAACCCAGGTTATGAAAATCGAGATCGGTAAAGAAGGCACCATTATGGCAGTTGATACATTTCCCTTTTGTGCGAAAGAGATGGAGACCTTCAAGCTGTACATCATTTAATGCCTGGTAATCTCCTTTGATAAAACGGTCGAAGGCGGTTTCACCACTGCTAATTGATTTTGAATATGCTGCTATAGCATCCAGCAATCCTTCGACGGTCATCGTTTGCGTAGTATAAGCCGCTTCATATAAACGAAGGTATCCAGGTATAGCTTGCAGCTTAGCGGGTAAAGCAGTCGTATTTCCGCCCATTTCGATCGGGGAGTTGATGGCTTCGGTGATCTGCTCTCGATAAGTCTTTGCGCGGCTATCGTGGAAGAGTTTGCCTTCCAGGTACCAGACATTTTCCATGGAAGGTGTATTGCGGTGATGCAGGGCCATGCCATCTGCCGTTGTTTTTTGGTCGATCCAGTAGGTGTCCGGATTATGACATGAAGCGCAAGTCTTCATGCCATTACCGGTGCGGGGGTCGAAAAATAAGGCTTTGCCAAGTGCTACAAGCTCGGCCTTATCTTTCGATGGGTTTTCGGGTATAGCGGCCAGTTCACGTACCTTGATATTGTTGTACCAAGCGGCGGCTGGCCATTGTGCTGCCGACTTACTATATTGTTGGCGTAAGGTTTCTTCTGGCAAAGTCGGAGCTGTAGGCTCTTCTGGGACAGAAGCGCTCTTGCTGCAATTGCATAGTACCAGTGCCACGAAGCATGCTGCGATCAATTGCATTCCGTGATAGCGAAAATACGCGGGCAAAAATATCGTAGGCAAGGCGTTAATTAATTTAAAGTGATACTAAAATCACCTTCTGACAATAACTTCCCGTTTTTATCCATCATCTTCAAGGATTTAATTGCGTTTCCCTGTACAGATACGGGAATGGGTAGCTTTATCGTCATCGCTGCAACATCAAAGACTACATTGTTGATAGTATATTCGTTATTGAGGTTATCAATCGCTATAAAATGGTCAAAATCTGCCTTGAAATAAAGTTCATAAGTCTCTTTACTATTTATGTTCAGCACCAGGTCGCCGCCCTTTTTGCCAGTATAAAACATACCTTGCCATTGTATGACGTTGTATAATGTTGGTAAGAATACTTCAAAAGCATCGGTGAGCACCGTGTAGCGTCCAGAGATCAGTTTGATGTGGTAGATGCCAGGTCTAAGATCTTCTGGAGTGTTGAATTGTGCGATAAAAGATGTTGGAGGTTGAGAAAAAGAAAGTAAGGTTTCTTTTCCATCCTTATCGACCAGATAGCCCTTGGTTTGCGCCTCGTCTGGCAGGATATTTTCTCCTCGTACTACAAAATTCTCATTTTTTGGGTAACTAAGGTAATATTTACCTTCGGCCAGATTCATTTTTGCCTGTATCAGAGGCTGGTTGTACTGGAATACCAATGTATAATTTTTGCTGGATCCGTCCTGTGCCCGCACAGTATAGGTAATTGGTTTGTCGGATTGTAACTGTATTGCTGTCCCAGATGCAGGAATAATTGTCGCTAATTCCGAAATTTTAATCGTAGGCGTAATGCTTTCGGGCTGCTCCACCAGGGGTGGCCAATATAAGATAATCTGGTCATTCACGATGCTAGCTGATAAGGTTTTACCATCAGCGTCCTGAATGCTAAAGGATTCGATGTCATTGTAGGGTAAGCTGGGGTATTCGGTTTTACAGGACCAGCATGTTAATGCTAGCATAAAAATAGCTAGAAATTGAAAGTTATGTATTTGTTTTTTCAAAAATGAATGTTGCATAATTTTTTTTGGTTAAAAAATCGTTATGCGGATGATGATTAGGTTATAAAGATCCGCAACCCATCCACCAGGTTGCGGGATCTTCTATTCATTAAAATAGGAAAGACTATAGTGCCTTAACTTCGATATTGATATCTGCTTTTACCTCTAAGCCAGTAATATTTCTTTGGCTGACATTGCTGAAGTTAAGCAGTTTGACTGCATATTTAGCGCCTGTTCCATCATTAACTAATACAGTTAATGGTTGGACAGCTTCGTTTCCATGAGTAACTGGATCGTAGGCATACCATTCGTTATTACCTTGCGATGATACTGAAGTCGCAGTTGCCCAATCTGCCGCTGTAACGGAAGAGATGTCTTGTGTTATAGTTCTGATTGAATAGCCTGGATTTGCTTTGATTGAACCATTTACATGGCTAAAGAATGCGACCTGGCCGGAGGCGCTTAAGCTTTGTGCTCCTGTAGCAAGATTTAAATAAACTGCTGGCCAAGTTGATGCTGCGGCAGGACTCCACCATTGGCCAACTACTGTGTAGTTGCTGTTTGCTTTAGCTTGCTTTAAAGCCAAAGGAGCTGTTGCTGATTCTGTTGTTGGAGCTGCTGCCCATACTGCTGCCGATAGCACAGTCACGGCCATCGCTGATTTTAAGATAGTTTTGATGTTTGAGTTCATGTTGAGATCTCCTCTTGTTTTAATTTATTTAATTTTGATGCCACTATGGCATACTGTGGATGCTTGTTTATATTTAAGCCTATCGTATAATATCCTATAGTGACAGGCTCAAATTTTATTACAGTGCTTTAACTTCAATAATAGCATCTGCCTTCATCTGAGTTTCACCATTAATTACCCTTTGCTGTATATCGGAAAAGTTGTTAAGTTTTAATGCATACAGTGCGCCAGAAGGGTTTCCAACTAATACAGTAATTGGTTGTATTGGCCAAATACTTATAGTCGATAGGTCAAACTCATACCATTCATTATTTCCTAATGAAGATACCGGCGTTCCAGATAGCCAGTCGTTTGCCGATACAGAAGAAATATCTTGCATAACCGTTCTAAGTTCAAAACCTGGATTAGCACTCAACGTTGCATTAGCAAATCGAGAGAATACGACTTGACCATTATAATTCAAACTTTGGCTACCCGTTGTAAGATTTACATAAACAGCTGGCCAATTATTTACACCTACAATATTAGCCCATTGACCAACTACAGTTATATTATTGGATGCTTTAGCATGTGAGAGTGGTAAAGATTCCGTTAACGGAAGTTGTTTTGGCAATACAGCATATACTGCTGCCGATAGCACAGTCACGGCCATAGCAGATTTTAAGATAGTTTTGATGTTTGAGTTCATGTTGAGATCTCCTCTTGTTTTAATTTATTTAATTTTGATGCCACTATGGCATACTGTGGATGCTTGCTTATGATTCCGTTATTGTACTTGGAGATAACTGTGTCTTTACAACATCGGCCCAGTCTTTAAATTGGAACTTAACCTGTACGTTTTCAAATGTTCCCGTCGGAAGATCTGCAGGTAATGAAACTGTCATTTCTGTTCTCGTGTGCGACTTGATAATCAATGGATAATCTTTGCCATTGAGTGTCATAATAACGGCTGTAGGATCTAAAATCACTTTATCTAAGTTGGCTTTAATAGTCCAATCCTTATTTTTTGCCAAATTTAGTCCCAATAAGCTAACAATTACATCGGGTTGGCGATATGTAATCTTGAGCGGATTGGCCAATGTAACAGTATGATTTAGATTGGTTACCTCAACATCATAGGTGCCTGCCAAAATATCGGATGGAATGCGATTTTCTCGCTCAGTTCCCGTGTAGGATAGTTGATAAGTACTACCCGATACTTTCAAGCTATTGGGCGTAGACATCTTATAGCGTACTTTAGTTTCTTGATTAATAAGTGCAATACTTACCAATGAAGGATTGGTATGCATAAAGGTTCCATTAATCGCCGGGAAACCAGTGCCAGGACCTTTTGTAAGGATAAGAGACGAAGTTGTATAAAACTGAGCCTCAAAAGTCGGTGTGCTTTGTAATTCAATCTTTAAGCTATAAGTTCTAGTGGTACCTGTAGCGGACTTTACGGTATACGTCTGGTTCTTTTCATCTGTTTTAACAGGTAAAATTTCTTCTGCAATACTGGCTCCATTGGAGAGTGTAATGCTCGGATCTATCACCAATAAACCATAGTAGTAGGGGACATATACGGTAATGGTATTGGCCTCATTGTCGACGGCTCCATAAATAACTTCGTCATTGGGGAGGTTGGTGACTTTGTATTCCAGTATTTTGTCTGCTGGAAGTAAGGCTAATTCTTCCGTTTTGGTGCAGCGGGTTAGCAGCAATCCTACAAAAAGGAAGCTTAAGATGCTGTATAATCTTTTCATGTTAGTTTAGTATCTAATAAGTACGCTATACTTATTTTTTTAGTTAGCAATTGTAAATTTGGTACTGCCAGCTTTGGCAAGTACATATTGGAAAGAAAAGTAGGGTGTAGGCGAATTTGTATACCAATCCTTCGAATCGAGCAGATCTTTGTAGATACTCTGCATTTTGATCTTGGCGTAGTTTCCATTCGCCGTACGGACAACTAGGGTATGCCCTTCTATAGGCCAGCAGACGTGTTTTTTGTTTTCAGCACCCCCGCCTTTGAACGTACCGTTAAAATCATACAGATACCAGCCCAAGCCTTCTCCAAAATCACCGGAGTTATCAGTACCATATGCTTTTTCACCTTTGCGAAACTCGGCGTCTGAAGGGATATCGATTACATCTTCAAACTTTTTCTCGACAATCAGGATTCCGCCTTTGCCTGGGCCACCTTTACCAAATCCGTTTGCTGTATTGTTGCAATTGATAAAACTGCGATATATTTCTGAGCAAGAAATGTCCCATCGTGCAGTTAGTTTATAATCCGACGTCACAGCTTTGTTCTGTTCCAGGCTGTAATATATTGGTGATTGCGCCGTGGTTGGTGCACTTCCAGCAGGTAAGTCTTCTCCAAAATTCTTAACAGTAATCAAGCGGTTGAACATAGCTTCTGGTGCAACAGGATCTGGTTCAGGCTCTACTACTGTGGGGTCGCTTTTGCTACAAGACCCCAACACAATTAAAAATGCCAGTACCGGTATGAATTTTAATAGGTTGCTGTGTTTCTTTATTTTCATTGTTACTAGTTTTTTTTGTTAGTCAATACTTTGTCCCTTTTCTATACATGCAGTAGGGCTGTTAGTATGTTATTTTTATTTAAATTTATTCTAAATAATAGTAAAGATAAAATCTTTTGCTGATAAAGTGTGTATGAAAATTGGTATTTAATATATTTTTTTCGGTTTTTGATTGTTGGTTAACAAAAGCAGCTGGAATTTTAACCAGCTGCTTTTGTTAATGCTATTTAAATTCTTGGTAATCGATGGAGTAGAAAACATAGTTATCTGACGCCATTGCTTTATTTGGTGTCTCATTGGAATATACGCTGTTGACTTTAAATTTAAAATAAGGCTTTCCATCTTTTGAAAGAATAAACGTACGGTCTTTAACAGCTATAACATGGTGTGTTGTCATATCGTAACCAGCCCATCCAATAGCAGTAGGAGTTAATGCAATACCAGCTTTGTTGTCAGTCAATGTTGCAAATTGATCCGCTGAATTGACAGTCTCATAAGCTTTATCTATATAAGACAGTGTAAATGATTTTGCAGTGTTTGCGATCACATCCATGACGCGTTGTTGTGCGATTAGGGTTAATGGGGCATCAGCAGTTTGTAGCCCATCGTTCTCCTTAAAGTCGAAATAATAGGTTTGCGCTGCAGTTGTTGTTGCTTTTCCATCTTCACCGATTGTAAATTGTTTAAAGTTACGAAGTGAATAGGTATTGCCTGTACGCTTGATTGTTCCTTGTGTATTGATGGTTTTGGAAACCTTTGTTAAATCAACAGTTTCACCGTCTTTGACCATAACCTTAGCTTGGTATTCCGGCTCGACTTGCTCCACCTTATCATCATCCTTACTACAAGAAGTAAAACCTAAACTCAATGCACATAGCAGTGCTGCTGTTGTAAATAATCTATTCATCTTTAATTTAATTGTGTAATTTTTCCTTATTATAATGTGTTTGTATTTAAATATTTACTGCCATCCTGCTGTACATAATATTTAAATGTGTAGTATGGGGCAGGCCAGTTCAGGTTGGTTACCGCCGCTGGATTTCCTTTATAGGCATTGATCAGCTGTAATTTGGCATATTTGCCATCGGGTAAGCGAATCGCATAGGTACGATTGGGGAGCGCCTGCATAATATGGGTGCTCAAACTATAACGAAACCAGCCATCCGAACCATCGGTTGCTGCCCAGCCAATTTTGTTGACTTCACTTTTGTTAAACTCTTCATCCGAAGGGGCTACAGTGACACTCTGATAGGCTTGTCGTAGTAAAACCACAGCGGTATTGTTGACTTGACCGCCATAACCTGGATTGTATTCATGCTGGGCATTGTTCACATAGATCTCCGAATTGTAAGGACCTGTAAAGGCAATATCCCAATCTTTTGTTTTAAGCCACTGCGCTGAATCAGCTTTGGTTTTAATCCATATTTGCTTTTGGTCTTTAAAACGAAAAAGAAACGTAAAAAATGGTCTTTGCTCTTTTCCTTCAGTACCTTCACCCATGGCTGCATCGGTATCGCCAGCAAGATCTTTGATCAAGGTACTTTTGCCATCTTCTAATCCGATAGTATAGTCTTTGTCTTTCCCACAGGATACCACTGTCAATAACAATAGTGCTGAAAAAATACAACGGCCAATCTTCTGAAAGGAAAGCCAGATGCTACATTCTCCAATAATCATTCGAATCGTTCTCATCTTTTATCTTGTACTTGGTGTGCTAAATTCTTGTTCATTAGTCCTTATTATTCTTTTATCCAACGGTAGCTGACGCCGCCCATAATAACACGTCCAGGTTGCCCGAGTAAATAACGGCTGGTAAAATTGAAGAGATTGTCACCGATCAGACGGAAGGTCAACCTTCTGTTCATCAGACTCTTTTCTACTGTCATATTAACCAGTGTGTGATAGGGGATAAAGATGTCGTATTTGTCGATAAACTGGTTGCCATTGTATTCCTGAAAAGGTGTGGCACTTCTGAAATTAACCCGCGCATTGACGTTGACACCCCAGGGTTTATATTCATATTGGGCTTTTGCGTTGAACATGTGTCTCGAACGGTCCTCAATACCCCAATAATCCGATTTTTTGCTCTGGCGATATTCGCCTGTAGCGGGATCGTTGATCTGGTTGTAGGGATAACTGCCTTTGGCAATACTGTCCAGTACACTCAGGTCTTTGGCAATCAGATATTGATAGCCCATAGACAATTGCAGATCTTTGGTTGCCTGATAAGTCAATGAAACTTCAAAACCTTTATTCATGGCTTTGGGCAGGTTGCGGTAGCTATAGATCTGTGCGACTTTGGTACCATTACCTACACTAACCGTGTTGATCTCATTGTTGATCCGATGGTAGAAGACCGAGAAATCGGCCTGAAATCTATTGGACGGACTCCAGGTCAGTCCAAGATTATTTGAAATGCTGGTTTCGGCTTTGAGGTTACCCGCCACCAAATTGAGCATATAGCTGTTTTTATAACTCAGTTCTCCGGCTTGATCCATGGCTGCAATCACATCGGCTACGCGTTCTGAACCGACGACCAAATAGTTGGCTGCTGGATTGAAAAAGACCTGATAGCGCATCTTATAGTCGGGTGCTTTGAATCCTGCGCCAATACCGCCTTTTATTAAGAGGGTAGGACTGACATGGTATTGCAGACCCAAACTCGGGCTGAGATGACCATTGTAGACGTTGGTCTGATCGTAGCGTAAGCCCAGCGTAGTTAGCAATCGGTCTATTGGTTTCCACTCAGTCTGCAAATAGGCAAAGGCACTATTCAAAGATCGTTTGGCATCCAGATCTTGGTTGTCCATGAGTTCGAGGCTACCGCCTATACCGCCGGTGAGTTTGACCTGTTGTGCAGGGCTATACGCAAATTGCTGTTCGATACGGTGTACATTCTGACCGAACTGCTCGGCACTGGCTACAATACCCTGCTGTAACCATTGTGCGGCAATCTGAGAGTGGAAACGCGAGAAATAATAACGCGTCATGCTGCGCAGTCCCGATTCAAAATTATGGTCGTAACTTGCCGAAAGATTGATGTCCTGATCTTTTTGTTTATCTTGTAGTGTAGCCGATTCAGACCAGGCATTGATCATTTCAGATTCCCGGGCTGCATAGCGCCCTGTCACACCTAAAGTCCCATTTTTGCTTGTACGATAACGTACTCGACCCTGGAAACTATAGTTGGTATAGGGGGGGAAAGTGGTACTCTTGGAGTCCAGATACTGCTTGTCGGTATTAAAACCATCTGTGCGGTAGTAATTGCCCGAAAAGACGGCGCTCCCACGTTGATTAGCAAAAGGTGTTTCTGCTTCCAGTGTTGCATCAACGGTATTGAGACTGCCATAAAGAATCGATGCCTGTGCCTGTGGTGTGATAGCACCATGACGGGTGATGATATTGATGGATCCACCCAGCGCATCACTTCCATATAAACAGGAGGAAGCTCCCTTGATGATCTCGATGCGCTCTATGTTGGTCACCGAAATACGGGATAGGTCAAAGTTTCCACTATTGCGGCCCAGCATGGGCTGTCCGTCCACCAGCACCATCACATAGTTGCTGCTGAAGCCCTGAATCTGCACACCTACCGCTCTGGATCCTCCGGCAATATCGTTCACAATGGCAATACCGGTCTGCTCTTTGAGCACCTCATCGAGCCGACGGCTGCCCATAAGTTCAATCTCGCGCTTGGTGATGACCTTGACGGGCATAGCCGCATTTTCGGCCTTGATAAGATTGTCGACAGCCTGCGCTTTTCCCTGCACATCAACGATATCCATCTGACGGTCCTCGGCTTTTAAAACTAGGGTTAATTGCTGATTTTTATCTTCTAAATCGATGACCTGCCGTTGCTGCTGATAACCCAAAGCTTGTACTTGGAGTTCATAGCGACCCGCGTAAAGCTGATTGAACTGAAACCTCCCTGCAGTATCTGTTTTAAAAGCATATTTATCTGGATAAAGATAAACGGTCGCATTGGCGACGCCTTTATTGGATTCGTTCTTTAATACACCCGAGATTTTCCATTTTTCCTGTGCTTGCACAGTGTAGATCTGGCAGGCGCATAGGGCTATCAGGGTGCTTGTTCGAATAGATGAGATGCTTTTAAACACTATTTTTATTTTTACTAATTCTAAATAATGTTACAAAAAACGGTAATCCAACTCAATTTTTCTCTATGCAAAATGTCATAAATTCTATTTTATCCGTTTTTTATAGACTGAAAAGTAGTTTGTTTTTGGAGTTATTTTGTTGTTAATTAGTTTGTTATTGCCTTTTTTGTGGTATAACACGCTATTCAAATAGATTGGATATAATTTGTATTTAGACTGATTATTGATTTGTTTTGTGCTCAAGTTGAACGGCGAGATTCAAAATCCATACTTGGAAATCCGCCATTGTCATCCTGGAGATAAAGAATTACGATGAGTAGATTTTATGTTATTATACTGTGTTTTTTGATGCAAATCGGTGGATGGGCGAGGGCACAGCAGAGAATTATTACGTTAAACAGTTCGTTGACCGAAACGGTCTACGGACTGGGAATAGGCGAGCACATGGTCGCTACCGATGTGACAAGTATATCACCCAAAGCGGCGGCGGCCTTACCGAGGGTAAGCAAGAATCGTTCGGTGTCGGCCGAAGGTTTATTATCTTTTAAACCAAGCATTGTCATTGCGAATGAAGGTGACGTATCCAAAGCGGTCATTCAGCAAATTCGCGCAGCCGGCGTGAAGTTTGTCTCCATTAAACCCAACTATTCTGTTCCGGGTGCACTTCGTTACATCCAGGAGGTCGCAGATGCCGTCGGTGAATCCGCTGCCGGTAAAAATTTGGTTACCCGAACAAAATTAAGCCTGGATCATACCCTAGAATTGGTGAAAAAGGAAAATCAAGGTAAAGCAGTGCCCAAAGTATTGTTTTTATATGCCCGTGGTACAGGTACCATGAGTGTGGCGGGTAAAGGCAGCAGTCTGGACGCGATGATTAATTTGGCTGGTGGTAAAAATGCGGTTCAGGAATTTTCGGATTTCAAACCCTATACCACTGAAGCGCTGGTACAGGCCAATCCAGATATTGTATTGCTATTTGATTTTGGCGCAAGTAGTCTTGGCGGTGAGGACGCTATCCTCAAATTGCCGGGCATGCGTATTACGAATGCAGGTAAAAACGAACGTATCTTGGTGATGAATGCCTCGCTGCTGGTCAATTTCAGTAACCGGCTGCCAGACGCAATCTTAGAATTGCACCGTGGATTTGGAAAAGTGATGGATTCAAAATAAAGCCGGTGCAAAAGAAACAGAAATTTATCCTATTGGCTTTGGGCCTGGTATTGGGTGTTGTAAGTATTGTTGCCTTGGGGATGGGGGCCTACCATATTCCGTCCGCCGATATCTTAACGATGTTGACGCAAAAATTGCACTTGGGGAGTGCCGAAGGTGTACATAATATGCAGGAAGATGTTCTTTTTGAGATTCGTATGCCGCGTCTTTTGCTCGGACTTTTGGTGGGAGCAGCACTTGGTATATCCGGTGCTGCGATCCAGGGTATATTCCGCAACCCTTTAGCGGAGCCCGGATTGATCGGAATCTCATCTGGAGCTTCTCTTTTTGCGGTATTGATCATTGCCTTTGAGACTTTTCTCTTTACCTCTTTGGCTGCTTGGATTGGGTATTATATATTGGCTTTTGGCGCTTTTGTGGGCGCTGGTTTAACCGCTTTTTTGGTTTACCGTATTGCGAGTAAAAATGGGCGTCCCAATGTGACAACGATGTTGTTGGCGGGTATTGCTATCAATGCTTTTGCAGGTGCGCTAACGGGTCTGATGACCTATATGTCGACGGAGCAACAGTTACGTACCATCACTTTTTGGATGCTGGGCAGTCTTGGCGGGGCTACCTGGGATAACCTTAGGGCTTTGGCGCCATTTATTTTGATTCCGGTACTGATCTTGCCTTTTTTTGGAAAGTCGCTGAATGCTTTTTCCCTTGGGGAGCTGCAGGCGGATCTTTTGGGTATGCGTACCGATCGCGTCAAACGCTGGGTGGTTGTCTTATCCACACTTGCTGTGGGAGCATCAGTTGCGGTATCGGGTATCATTGGTTTTGTGGGATTGATTGTTCCACATACTGTTCGCCTGATGGGCGGAGCGGATCACCGATTTGTGCTTCCTGGTTCATTGTTATTGGGAGCACTGGTGTTGACATTGGCAGATGTAATTGCCCGGGTTGCTGTTGCACCTATTGAATTGCCCATCGGCGTGATTACAGCTTTACTGGGCACACCGGTATTTTTGTATATTTTAATCAAAGATAAATAGTCTTTTGGCAGAGGCTTTAAAAATAATTGCATTATGCTACGTGTAGAGAAGATCAACTACGAAGTGAACGGACGAAAGCTCTTGAAAGACATTACCTTTCAGGTGCGCAAAGGTGAAATTCTGGCAATCCTCGGAGCTAATGGCGCTGGTAAATCGACGCTGATGGGGGTGCTTTGTGGTGAAAAGAAACCGGATTCGGGGGCTGTTCATCTCAATGGCAAGGCGCTGTCGGCATACGAGCCTGCGGCTTTGGCCAAATGCAGGGCTTTACTGAGCCAACAGCAGCAGATGACATTGAGTTTTAACGTAGAAGAGATTGTGCTGATGGGGCGCTATCCGCATTATAAGAATACGCCCAAACAACAGGACTATAAGATCGTGGCCGAAACCATGGAACTTTGTGGGGTATCTGCTTTTGCTGAACGGGATTTTTTGAGCCTCTCCGGCGGTGAGCAGCAGCGTGTTCATCTTGCACGTATCCTGGCGCAGATATGGGATAATCCGGATGCGCTGTTGTTATTGGATGAACCTATTTCTGCATTGGATCTGCACTATCAGCAGAAAGTACTTGCCATTGCACGTGCGCTTGCCCGAAAAGGATTTATGGTGGTGCTGATTGTGCACGACGTCAATTTTGCCGCCATGTATGCCGATCGTATTCTGATGCTCAAAAATGGTCGAAAGCTCTTTCATGGTACTCCAGTTGAAGTATTGGCCCAAAAAGAGATTTATACCATCTTTTCGGTCGAGTCCAATGTCATTATGAATCCAAGAACATTGAAACCTTATGTTCAGTTGGAGGAAATGGATATTGACTTGGATTAATCATGTTATTTAGAAAGATTATAATAATTTTAGAATACCATCTTATTTCGTTAATTTTAACTGCTTCAGGCTTATTTAGGATTTGTAATCATGTTGGTGAAAAGTAAAATAGTAGAGTTGGCAGATTGGCTTTTTGAAGAAGAAATTCCGGACGGCTATGTTCCCGACAAACCTTTGGTCGAAAATAGGATATCCATATCCAAGGATCCCGTCCATATGGAGAATTTTCAGCTATCGACTTCAGGATTGTTTATCTTGCATTCGAAAATGCAGTTTGATCTGCCAGTACAGGTGCTTACAGAGATCGAGGGAGAGACCATAACCAGCCAGTTTATTTTCTTTAAGCCGACGGACAGCAAACTGCCTTATGGCATGAGCCGGCATAATATACGCTACATTCCTTCGGTCAAATCCATCCATGAAGTGGAACCCGGTATTGAATATACGTATTTTATAGCCGTTATTTCCAAGGAGTATTACCTCAATCTGATCAAACGCGATTCGTTATTGCATCAGCAATTTGTACACGAGATTGAAAAAGGTGAATACGTCTCTTTCTCTGAAGAAGATCTGATGGCGACCTACGAGATGCAGCATACCATAACCGAGCTGATCGAATCCAAAAAGAAGGGTGAAATCCGTAGGCTTCATACCGAGTCGCGAATTGTTGAGCTGCTGATGTATCAGTTTGAGCAATACAATGAGAAAACTGAAAGCAGTGATTCGCTCTTTCATGAGGAGGACGTACAGCGATTGGAGATGGCAAGACAGATTCTTGAACAGCGTATTGCCAATCCACCGACCCAAAAAGAACTGGCAGCGGAGGTGCTGACCAGTGAAAGTAAACTGCGTAAGGACTTTAAGGAATATTTTTCTGTGACCATTCACGACTACCTCACGCGGGTGCGCATGGAAAAAGCCAAAAGCTATCTGCTCGAAGATAAGATGACAGTTTACGAGGTTGCATTGTTAACTGGCTATGGCCATCAGAATAACTTTAGCAGTGCTTTTAAAAAATATTACGGGATCTCGCCCGGCGAGCTCAAAATCTAATTAAATTTTTCTTGCTACCTGCCTTTTTGAATAGGAAAAATGAGATCTTCTGAGATTGCGTAACATTGATATTTAATCGATAGTTCCCTGCTGTCAATTCCTGTAAATTTGCTAAATGCAGGTAGGATGATCTGATGCTCAGAGACTAAAAAACAGGGTAGGCGAAGTTGCCGCTTTGGTGGTATAACGATACTCACGCCAGGATGTAGGTGTCCGCTAATCCGGAAGGATGATGGATCGATTGCTTCGGAAGGATGATGTTTAAATTGTATTTGCTGTAGAGCAAAAACTTCGTCATGGTGTTGGATAGCAAATTGCTCGGTGATATTTTTCGATAGCCGATCATGATTTCCTTTGACCAGGTGGAGCTGGAGCCCAGTATATTTTTTTCTAAACTCTTCCAATAACAGAACTTCACGATTGATGCTTGCATGAACGAGATCACCGACGACAATAACTTGATCGGGTTTATAGTGATCTACTAATTCTTCAAGTCGTTTCAGATCGGCAATAGCTGTATCAGTGGGGATGGCAATGCCGTTTTTTCTGAAATGTGCAGCTTTGCCAAGATGGAGGTCTGATAGGATCAATGCTTTTTCTGCTTTCCAAAATATAGACCTTTGATTGTTAAGTGTTAATTGTTGTTTATTGAATGTGATTGTTTGTTCAAAAAGCTTCATCTTCTACGTTTCTTTTTTTGCGCGTTGGTCTTTTCCATTCGTTGAATACGTTCAATCAGTACCTCACTCGACAACGACTGCCGAAGACTGTCCACCTTAATGGGAAAGCTTAGTGGCGTATATTCTTCGACAAAGGTATAACGTATTTTGCTATTATTAATCCTATCGAATGCTTTTACTAAACGATATTCTTCCAATTGCTGATTGAATACTTCGCTAAAAGCTTGTTTGAGGAGTAAATTGTCGGGATCGTGTTCCATCAGTACCCGGAAAATAATTCCAGATGAAGCTTGTAAAGATTTGTTATTTTGCTGGGTGCCCGGATAGTTTTGGACAACCAATCCTGAAATTACAGCGATATCTCTAAATTTGCGGCTAGCCATTTCTGCGGAATTTATGCTGCTTATTACATCTTCCATTAGATTTTTACGGCTCAATACTTCTTCGAGCTGTGTTTGGGTCAGTTGAATTTCTTTATCGGAATAGAGCTCAAACCCATAATCATTCATGGCCATGGAAAAACTGATGGGATACAATTTGCTGATACGATAAGCGACGAGGGCAGCCATCACTTCATGTATTAGCCTGCCTTCCAAAGGATAGAAGAAGAGGTGATAACCTTCTCTGGTTTTGATATGCTCAACCAAGAATTCCGATTCGCTCGGTACTGCAGAAAGGGAGGATTGCTTTGCTATAAGGGGAGCTAGGAATTGCAGTTCTTTTTCGTTTGATGGGGGATTTTGGGATTCCGAGAGCTTTTTGCGAAGAAAGTGACTGAGATTGGACGAGAGCGGTAGTCTGCCGCCAAGCCAGCTTGGCGTTATGGCTTTTCCGGATGAATTTTTTACAAATACAGTCATGTCCTTAACCATAATAAGTTCTAAGATTCGTCCTGCGAGTATGAACCGTTCGCCTTTTTTGAGTTTGCTTATGAAGTATTCTTCGATCATTCCGATGTAGCCGCCCGAAAGAAATTTGACACGCATCATGGCATCGCCTACAATGGCACCGATATTCAGCCGATGCAGCAGAGCCAAACGACGGTTTTTGATAATCCAATTTCCCTCTTCATCCTGTATAACTTTGTGGAATTCTTCGTAGCGTTTACCGATTTTTCCGCCTGCGGTAATAAAATACATGCACCATTGCCATTCTTGCTCTTCCATATATCTAAAAGCATGGGTATTAGCGACAGTCGCATGCAGTTCTTCCGAACGAAATCCTCCGCCCAAGGCGATCGTTACCATGAATTGAACAAGCACATCAAAAGTCTGCACCATCGGATCGCGGTTTTCGATGGTTTGCGTTTTCACTGCATCTTTCAATGCTGCAACCTCAATAAGTTCCAGTGAATGTGTTGGAACGAAGTAGATGGTTGATGTTTCGAAAGGACTATGTCCACTTCTACCAGCACGTTGCATAAATCGGGCTACACCTTTGCTTGATCCAACTTGAATAACCGTATCCACAGGCTTGAAATCTACACCTAAATCCAATGAAGAGGTGGATACGACAGCCTTAAGTTTACCGCTGCTGAGATTCTCCTCGATCCATTCACGTATGTGCGCATCTATAGAGCTGTGGTGGAGGGCGATTTGTCCAGCAAAGTCGGGGTTAGCCTGTAAAAGGAGCTGGTACCACATTTCACTTTGGCTGCGTGTATTCGTGAAGAGAATCGTGCTTTTACTGTTGAGTATAATAGGAACGACTTGATCGGCGAGGTTTCCTCCTAAGTGACCTGCCCAGGGCAGTAGTTCCACTTTGCTGGGGTAAATTGGTTTGATTGCAATCCTCTTTTTTTCTTTGGCAACAATTTGAATGCGTTTTTTTTCTGTTGGTAATAGAACCTCCATCGCTTCGTTAAGATTGCCAATTGTTGCTGTAATACCCCAAACACGCATTGTTCTATATTGTGATTTGAGGAAAGCGAGAGCAAGTTCGACCATAACACCGCGTTTATTGCCCATAAGTTCATGCCATTCATCGACCGTGACACATTGGAGATTCTTAAAATACTTTTCGCGTTGTTTGTGCGCGAGTAGCAAATGCAAACTTTCTGGTGTAACGAGGAGGATATCAGGCATCGATCGTGTCTGTCTGGCTTTCACCTTGGCATCGGTATCCCCGTTGCGAACCTCGACTACCCAATCCAGTCCGATATCGTCTATGGCTTTTTGCATGGCACGGGCAAGATCTTTTGCTAAAGAGCGTAATGGAGTTATCCACAGTAGTTTTAACCCCTTTTGGTAGCGCTCTGGCTTATTTAGAAAATCTATCAATACCGCCATAAATAGCGAAAAAGTCTTTCCAAATCCTGTGGGAGCGATGACCAAACCACTGTAGCCCTGTGCGTATTTCTCCCAGGCCTTTGTCTGAAAGCTAAAGGGACTATTTCCTTGAGATTCAAAATAATTGTTTACAATTCGGAATCCCTCACTTTGTACTATTTTATCGCTCACTGTATGCTATCAAACTTTTATTGTATCAATTTTTTAACGTTATCCAATTCGTCGATTTCCGCAGCAGTTTTATCTTTTCGCCAGCGCAATATCCTCGGAAATCGCAATGCTACACCAGATTTGTGGCGTTTACTGTATCCTATTCCTTCAAAGGCAATCTCAAAAACAAGTTCGGGTTTAACCGTTCTCACCGGGCCAAACTTTTCGATTGAATTCTTTTTCACAAATCGGCTCACCTCAAGGATTTCCTTGTCGGTAAGTCCTGAATAAGCCTTGGCGATAGTGACTAAATGATCTCCATCTTTTACGGCAAAGGTATAATCTGTGTAATGAGCACTGCGGCGGCCGCTTCCTTTTTGCGCGTAAATGAGTACAGCATCGATGCTCATCGGATTTACTTTCCACTTCCACCAATCTCCTTTTTTGCGGCCTGCATGATAGGTGGAATCTATTCTTTTAAGCATAATTCCCTCACTGTTAATTTCGCGTGCTGCCGCCTGAATATGCTGGAGTGCTGTCCAGTCCTGAGCATGTATCAAGGTGGACAATTCTAAAATAGTATCCCGATTTTCGGCATGGAGTTTTTCTAGTAAAGAACGCCTATAGGCTAGAGGCTCATTGCGGAGATCGTTGCCATCGAGTTCCAATAGATCATAAAGGTAAACTGAAATAGGGACTTCGTCTCGAAGCGCTTTCGGAATCGTTTTGCGATTGATCCGTTTTTGAAGTTCGGAAAAGTTGAGTACCTGTCCGTCTTTGACAGCAAGAATTTCTCCATCCAGCACGAAATCTCCTTTCCACTGACCAAGTGCTGCCGTAATTTCCGGAAACTGGGCGGTGACGAGCTCTTCGCCACGAGACCAGATGTGGATATCTTCACTGCGTTTGATCAGCTGTCCGCGGATGCCATCCCATTTATATTCAGCTTGCCATGAGGTAATCTGTCCTAGCTGCTCAGGATCTTTTTCAACGGGATAAGCGAGGCAAAAAGGATAAGGTTTGGACAGTTTTGTATCACTATATGCACCGCGAACAAGCTTTTCGAACTCGACTTCATTCGGATTCCACTCGCCCATGATGCTATGTGCTACAGCACTGGCTTCGGTACCTGTATATTGCGCTATGGTATTGATAAGGCCTTTTGCGGAAACCCCCAAACGGAAGCTTCCGCCAAGAAGTTTGTTAAAAATAAAACGCTCGACTGTCGTCAATACATTCCAGGAATGTAGAACAAAAGTTTTCTTTTCCGTAACTGAGGCATGTTGCAGGGAGATAATTTCATCCATCCACTCGCTTAAGCTTTTTTCTATCAGTTGCGATGCAGGTGGTAAAAGTAAGGATAAGGTCTCAGACAAATCTCCTACAGCTGCGTAAGATTCGACAAATAACCATTCAGGAATTTCTGTTATTTCTAATGTCCAAGTCTTGAGGTCCTTTACTGCAATGCTACGTTTAGGTCTTTTTCCTGTCATCAGTGCTAAAAACCAAAGTTTGTCTTTTTCAGAGGCTCGATTGAAAAACTCCAAGATAGCTTCTTTTTTCAAGTTCGTCTTATTGCTGCTATCCAATGCATTGATTAAGTTCGCAAATTCTTTCATGGGCTATCTTAAGTCGTTTGGGGCTGAGGATCTTCTTCGTCACCGTACTGAGTCGTGACTTCTTCGGCTTCGATACCGATTTCATTGAGGTATTTGGCGAATGTTGCCGTCTGCCCGTGTGTGACATATACTTTTTCGGCCGCGCTTTCACGTACAGCTTGCAGTAAACCAGCCCAGTCGGCGTGGTCACTGATCGCAAATCCTGCATCAGCACTACGCCATCTTCGTGCACCTCGAATTTGCATCCATCCCGAACAGATCGCATAAGCCATATTAGGTATCTTCTGAAGGGTCTGGCTATCCAATAAGGCAGGGGGAAGCAATACAATCTGGTTGTCCAGTACTTTGACGCCATCCTTTAGATCTACAATTTGATAGGGCGGTAATCCTATCCCTTCTTGACGATAAGCTCCATTCAGTTTAGCAATACTATAATGCACAAATACTGGACCCATCTCATGGACTGCATTTAGAATGCGCTGCGATTTTCCGAGTGAATATCCTATAAATACAGACGTTTTTTTATTGCTCTGATTGTTTTTGATCCACGACTGCAAGCGTTCATTTTGCGTAGCAACTGATTCCCAACGATAAATGGGTAGACCAAAAGTGCTTTCTGTAATAAGTTCATGACACTTAATTGGTTCAAATGGCGTAGATAAGCCGTCGTCCTGTATTTTATAATCTCCTGTAAATACAACCACCTTCCCTTTATATTCGAGTCTGATCTGGGCGGAGCCAATGATGTGCCCCGCGGGATGCAAAGAAACACGTACACCATTAATCTGTATTGGTTCATTGTAAGCCAGTCCCTGAACTTGAATATCAGGACCTATGCGGCTTCGAAGGATATTTACTGTAAAATGATGACAGAGGTATTTTTTCATTCCCCAGTGAGCATGATCTGCATGACCATGGGAGATAACTGCCAGATCAACAGGTTTCCAAGGGTCAAGATAAAACTTGCCCGGAATACAGTATATACCTTTCGATGTAAAACGTATCATATAGCAATAAAACAGCCTTTGACACACTAAAGTTTTACTTATTTCATTCCTATAGATCTAGCTTTTGGTATTCCTCAATTCGATTAGTGGTATTCAGTTAAATTTTTTTAGATTTGTTAACCTTGATGCTAAGTTCAAATACACTATGATATTAATTGTTGATGATAATCCGGATAATATTTACTCGTTACAAAAGTTACTTGAATCCAAAAATTTTGAAGTTGATACCGCTCATTCTGGGGAGGAAGCTTTAAAGAAGATTTTAAAATATAATTATGCATTAATTATACTGGATGTTCAGATGCCGGATATGGATGGCTTTGAAGTGGCTGAAAATATTGCAGGGTTTAGCAAAACGAAAGAAACTCCGATAATATTTTTGTCGGCTGTAAATACGGATAAGCGTTTTATCACGAAAGGGTACAATTCGGGCGGTTTGGATTATGTAACCAAGCCTGTTGATCCTGATATTCTCCTGTTGAAAGTCAAGACATTCTATCGGTTATATGAACAGACGCAAGCACTTAAAGATGTTCAGCAAACGTTGGAACTGGAAGTGGAACGGCGAAAGCAGGCACAGAAAGAATTAAGTTCGAAAGTAGACTATTTGCATACACTTCTGGAGTCTCTGCCACAAATCGCTTTTACATGTAATCATGAGGGGACTATTGATTTTGTGAATGGCCGCTGGTTTCAGTTTTCTGATGATGCTGTAAAGTTTCCGCAGACATATCCTGGCGATCCATCTATTGAGAGGGAGCTTCATGCCAGTCTTCATTCGGGAAAACCACTCGAAATGGAGGTTCGTATTCAAAGGCGGGCTTGTGGTGAATATCTGTATCAACTTTTGCGTGTGTGGCCCATTTTAGAAAAAGGCGAAAGTAAATGGGTAGGAACATTTACAGATATTGACGCACAGAAAAAGGCAGAAAAGGAAAAAGATGAGTTTCTTAGTATCGCGAGCCACGAGTTGAAAACACCATTGACAAGCATAAAGGCATACATGCAATTACTGGATCGAAAGCTAAAATTGGATGAAGAGAGCGCCGAAGCAAAATATGTAACACGGGTGCAGGGGCAGGTAGATAAACTTAATAGCCTGATTTCTGACCTTTTGGACCTTTCAAAGATCGATAACGGGAAGTTGTTGATTAATAAAAAAGTATTTCCGCTTGAGCATATGGTGAAAAGTGCGATAGACTCCATTGTCCAGACGCATGACCAAAGCAATATGAAACTGCTAAGGACAGGTGATGTTACAGATGTACAGATTTATGGTGATGAGATCCGCCTTGAACAGGTGCTGGTTAATTTTTTGACCAATGCTTACAAATATGCTGCTGGTACGGAAAAAGTAATTGTTGACTGTACTGTTATTGGTGATACCGTAAAAATCAGTGTAATTGATTTCGGAATAGGAATACCTGTGGAAAAGCAGGCCGATGTCTTTGAGAAATTTTACCGTGTAGAAGAAACGTCATTTGATTTTCAGGGACTAGGTATAGGACTTTATATCTGCGCTGAAATTATTCGTGCCCACCAAGGAACTATTTCTGTTGAAAGTTCGGGTGGACAAGGAGCTACATTTTCTTTTACTTTACCTGTAACTATACCCGAAGATGCCAAATACTAAGATGCTCAGTAATATAACTTGGGGAATCGGGTTTTCTTTGATTGTGCTGCTCATGAGTTCTACGGCTTCCTATATCGGAATTCAGGAACAAAACAGGCATCGTCGGGAGCTTGCCGTGACAAGAAAGATTATCAATATATCGAATAGCGCGCTTAATTCTTTGCAAGGAGCTGAAACTGGGGATCGAGGGTTTCTATTAACCGGAAAGGAGAGCTATCTAGAGCCTTTTAATAATGCATTAGCGAACTTACCTGCCGAATTAAAGGAAATGGATATGCTAACTCATCAGGACCCGGTACAAGGGGTTAAGGTGGATAGCTTTCTAACAGCAGCAAACTTGAGGTTGGAAATTTTAAAGGAATCGGTAGCTACCAAAAGAAAGGGTGGGGTGGTTAGCGTAGCGCAGTTGGATCGCAGTAAAATGGTGATGGACAGATGCCGTCAGATTATCGATGAAATTATTCAATATGAGGAAGAGAATATTGACCGCAAATCGGCAAAAGTGGATAATTCCTCTTCAATTACGACATTATTTATTGTAATCAGTGCTTTACTTTCACTTATCATTACCAGTTATTTTTATGTTCGGTTACGGGTAGATTTCAAAAAACGCCTGACGCTTGAAAAATCACTTCGGGAAAAAGATGAAGTAATTTCAAAACGTTTAAATTTAATCCAAAGGATTACTAATCGTATCGCATTGGGGGAATACGATGTAAGGGTGGAAGAGGTGGAGGATGACGATCTAGGAGCGATAGCGAAATCTGTTAATAGGATGTCTAAAGCGCTGCAGAAATCCTTTGGCCAACTTACGGATAATGACTGGCTGCATACGGGTTATGCTCAACTCTATATAGGACTAATGGGGAATAAAAACCAAGATGCTATTGCTGCGGACTCCATTAAAACCCTTGTGAGCTATATGGAAGCGGTTAGTGGTGCAATTTATATTCTTAATGAAGAGAGATTGATCTTAATGGGTACCTATGGACTGGATAGTCAGGTGCAAAAATCTTTTTTACCTGGCGAAGGCTATATCGGTCAGGTATATAGCGACCGGCAAACAAAGACACTAAATAATATTAATACGGCGGATTATGTAGTAAGTTTTGCTAACGGAAAAATTAATGTGCCATATATTCAATTCTTACCTTTATTGGTTGAGGATAAAGTGCTAGGAGTATTAGAAATAGGCCAAATGAATAATTTTACTGCGGTTGAACTGACATTTCTACATGAATGTGCCAGACAGATCAGCATTGCGCTGATGTCTGCCAAGGCACGTGCAAAGATTCAGACATTATTGGAAGAGACCCAAGTGCAATCTGAAGAGCTGTTGACACAACATGCGGAACTTGAGAGTTTAAATGCAGAACTGGAGGCCCAAACCCTACGTCTTCAATCTTCGGAAGAGGAATTGAAAGTTCAACAGGAGGAACTGATACAATCCAATCAAGAACTGGAAGAGCGTTCTCGATTGCTTGAAGATAAAAATCTAATGATTGCGGAACGCAATAAGGAAATCCAACTGAAGGCGGAGGAGCTGGCGATGAGCACGAAATATAAATCGGAATTTTTAGCCAATATGTCGCATGAACTCCGTACGCCGCTCAATTCAATCTTGCTACTTTCGCGGTTACTGTCAGAGAACGTCGATGAAAATCTGAATTCAGATCAGATTGAGTCTGCCAAAGTCATTCAGAGTTCGGGATCAAGCTTGTTAACACTTATTGATGAAATCTTAGACCTTTCTAAAATTGAATCCGGCAAGATGACTTTGGAATATACAACGTTGGATCTGAACGATATCTTATCAGATTTAGATAGTCTGTTTTTGCCAATTGTACAAGAAAAGGGATTGGTTTTCAAAACGAATATCAGCGATAAGGTGGCTACAAGATTTGAGGGGGATCGTCTTAGAATAGACCAAGTCCTTCGCAATTTGATTTCGAACGCAATAAAATTTACCAAGGAAGGTGAGATACGCCTGGATATTTACGAAGATTCCCAGGATAAGGATAAGTTGGTTTTTGCCGTTATTGATTCTGGTATCGGTATACCTCTTGATAAGCAAAAAGTCATTTTTGAAGCTTTTCAACAGGCAGATGGATCGACAAGAAGAAAGTATGGAGGTACAGGTTTAGGGCTGTCTATTAGCCGTGAGATTGCTCGTCTTTTGGGTGGAGAGATTCGGTTGGAGAGTGAGGAGGGGAAAGGCAGTACATTTTTGTTTGTTATTCCAACATATAAAATTGAGGTTAGTGAGGTACTGACAAAGGAAGAGCAGCTTGTTGATGAGATATCTTCAGAGGTGGAGGACGTCATTGAGCTAATTAAAGAAGATGGTTATGATCCATTAAAAATTCCTATCCCCGAGGAAATACCTGATGACCGGGATACGATTAAAGAGGGTGATAAGGTAATATTGATTGTTGAGGACGACGTTAATTTTGCTAAGGCCCTATTGAAGTACACACGCACACAAAAGTATAAGGGAGTGGTGGTGGTGCGTGGTGACCACGCTTTGCCGGCAGCATTAAAATACAAACCTGCTGCTGTTTTATTGGATATACAATTGCCCGTGATGGATGGATGGGCAGTGATGGATCGATTGAAGGGGAATAAGGAAATACGTCATATCCCCGTGCATATCATGTCCTCCCTAGCGGTAAAAAAAGAAAGTTTATTAAAAGGAGCGATTGATTTCATAAATAAGCCTGTTGCCTTAGAGCAAATGACAAACATATTTCAAAAGATTGAATTGGCTCTAAAGTCCTCGCCGAAGAAGGTACTTATTGTGGAGGAAAATCCCAAACATGCAAGTGCACTATCTTATTTTTTAAGTAGTTTTAATATCTCCCTCGAAGTAAAAAATAACGTTGAAGACAGTATTACAGCTTTGCGAACGGCAGACGTTGATTGTGTAATTTTGGATATGGGGGTGCCAGATGAAATGGGGTACAATACCTTGGAGGCTATTAAGCAGCATGAAGGTCTTGAAAACTTACCTATCATCATCTTTACCGGAAAAAATCTGTCCAAGTCTGAGGAACTTAAGATAAAGAAATATGCAGATTCAGTTGTGGTGAAGACTGCACATTCCTATCAGCGTATTCTTGATGAAGTCGGATTGTTTTTGCATTTAATAGAGGTCAATAATGCAGATGATATAAAAAGGAAAAATAATGGATTAGGGTCATTAACCGATGTATTGAAAGGAAAGAAGGTACTAGTAGCTGATGATGATGTTCGCAATATCTTTTCCTTGACCAAAGCTTTGGAGAAATTTCAGGTAAAGGTCCTTCCGGCCATGGATGGCAAAGAGGCCCTAGATGTCCTTGCTTCGGGGGAATCCGTCGATATCGTGCTGATGGATATGATGATGCCAGAGATGGATGGCTATGAGACAATCAAAAATATCCGTCAGGATTCCCAATACGTCGCACTACCAATTATTGCTGTTACGGCAAAGTCGATGATTGGTGATCGGGAGAAATGCATTCAGGCTGGTGCGTCTGATTATATTTCCAAACCGGTGGATATTGATCAATTGTTGTCTTTATTGCGTGTGTGGTTATATGAAAATTAAGGAAGGTTGGATATATGGATAAAAATAAAGTGATATTAATTGTAGACGACGATCAACGAAATATCTTTGCACTGCGTTTGACT
Source organism: Sphingobacterium sp. UBA3549 (assembly GCF_002376635.1). Taxonomy (NCBI): domain Bacteria; kingdom Pseudomonadati; phylum Bacteroidota; class Sphingobacteriia; order Sphingobacteriales; family Sphingobacteriaceae; genus Sphingobacterium; species Sphingobacterium sp. UBA3549. The sequence continues at coordinate 40,567 of NZ_DFOE01000015.1, forward strand.
CTAAAGGCCAAGGGATATCGGGTTTTGAGCAGTAATTCTGCTCTTGATGCGATCCGACTATTGGAAACTGAAGATCAGATTGACTTGGTTTTGTTGGATATGATGATGCCTGAGGTAGATGGTTATGAAGCAATCCAGTTAATCCGAAAGTTGAATTCCAATAGTCGGTTACCTATTATAGCTGTGACGGCACAAGCGATGAGTGGGGATAAAGAAAAATGTTTAAATGCTGGGGCGCAAGCTTATGTTTCGAAACCTATTGACGTTGATAAATTGGCGCTTGAAATTGAAAGATTGATTTAGATGTTGGGCTATAATATTATAAGAGACGATGAGGTCGATATCTTGCTTGAGGATATATACCGTCAATATGGCTATGATTTTTTGCAGTACAGTAGAGCTTCCATCAAGAGAAGAATCAATCGAATTATGACCAACGATCGATTGGCAAGCTTTGCTGAACTCAGATTTGCTTTGAAAGACAATGTCGAATTTCTACAACACTTCGTTGAAGAGATTACTGTAAATTTGACAGAGATGTTTCGGGACCCGCTGTTTTTTCGGGAACTTCGAGAAGAAATTCTTCCTCAATTGGGAACCTATCCTTTAATACGGATCTGGGTTGCTGGCTGCTCTACAGGTGAAGAGGCGTATTCTATGGCCATTTTGTTAAAAGAAGCTAATCTATATCATAAGTCATTGATTTATGCGACAGACATTAACCCTAGGGTTCTTGAAATTGCGCGTAATGGCGTTTACCCGTTGAGCTTGGTCAAGACTTTCTCCGAAAATTATATGGAATCAGGCGGGAAGCAGGATTTTTCGAACTATTATACTGCTAATTATGAGTGGGCAAAATTTGATGATGAATTGAAAAGAAAAATGATTATATCAACGCATAATTTGGTGTCGGATACTTCGTTTAACAGTTTTCAATTGATTTTGTGCCGCAATGTGTTGATTTATTTCAATAAGGAATTGCAGGAACGAGTTTTTAAATTGTTTGACTTGAGTCTTGAAAATTTAGGATATTTGGGTTTAGGTAGTAAAGAAACGATACGATTTTCTAGCATTCAGCATAACTTTACGGCTGTTGGGAATCAAAAAATTTGGAAAAAACTTTATACATTGTAGCCGTATACTTTTAGATATGATTTTCTGCCCAATATTAAACGTAGCGAGCAAAGTATTTTAACTATTTTATGAGTAAAACAAAAACTGTATTGATATTTGATGACGATACCATTATTTTGGAAGTCATAACTGTTGTATTAATTGATTTAGGGTTGAATGTTGAAGTTTCCGAAACTTCACATGACATTATCCCACGGGTCGAATCTTCTAAGCCAGATCTCATCTTGATGGACAATTGGATTCCCAATATAGGAGGTGTGGAAGCGACTAGATTGCTGAAAGCCGATGCTCGATTTAATCATATTCCCGTAATTTATGTTTCGGCCAACAACGATATTCAATCGCTGGCTGATCGTGCTGGAGCAGATGATTTTCTATCCAAACCATTTGATTTGGAAGATCTAGAAAATATTGTAAATAAATATATCACTTAACAAAATTGGTGTGCGTATCTGCTCGAAGAGTTTCGGAATGATCCCTTTTTTTGTACTCTCTAAAACTACAATAAAAAAAGCCTTTCAGAAATGAAAGGCTTTTTCTGCGGAGAGTGAGGGATTCGAACCCCCGAACCTGTGACAGTTAACGGTTTTCAAGACCGCCGCATTCGACCACTCTGCCAACTCTCCGCGACAAAAGTACGAATTTTTACTCTTCCACCAAATTTTATTTTATAAATCGAACTTATTGAGCTTTTATAAGCTGAATATCAGCACTAAATTTTACTTCATCACTTACCATCACGCCACCCGTTTCCAGTGCAGCATTCCAACTAAGTCCAAATTCCGAACGTTTTATTTTACCTTCTACAATAAATCCAGCTTTGGTATTTCCCCAAGGATCTTTCTGTATACCTGCAAACTCTAAGTCGAATGATACGGGTTTAGTAACATCACGTATCGTCAGATTTCCTTTAATCTCATCATTTTCTAAACTCGTTGCTTCGAAAGTAATCTCAGGATATTTTTCTACATCAAAGAACTCTGCGCTTTTTAGGTGGCCATCACGTTGTTCATTACGGGTGTTGATAGATGACGTATCAATAACCACTTTCGCAAGCGCATTTTTAAAATCTTCTCCCTCTGCATCAATATCTATTTTAAAAATGTCAAAGTTTCCTTTAACGTTTGTGATCATCATGTGTTTTACTTTGAATTCTATCTCGCTATGTGCGGCGTCTAATTCCCATTTTCCTTGTGCCATAATTGTATGTTTTTATTATTTGTTTAATAACACAAAGGTAACAGCTGTTTTATTCATTTTGTTTGACCTACATCAATAAAATAATCTTGTTGAAATGCAACTAGTTATTGAAAAACCACAAAAAAATAGAAGTGATATTTTGGAAATATGATGCAAATGCCTACTTTTGCATTACCGAAAGAAACGCGCCAATAGCTCAGCTGGATAGAGCATCGGTTTTCTAAACCGACGGTCTCAGGTTCGAATCCTGATTGGCGTACCAAAAGTGTTAAAAATCGGCCTTAATAACATTATTAAGGCCGATTTTTCATTTTACTAGTTTTGTAACTAGTCAGATTGAGGCCTGTGTTAACGATTTAACGGCATTTTCTGGATCATACGGGAAGTTTGGGGGTAAAGTTTGGATATGATCCGATTTATTGTTTTTATAATTTTCAAAAATTCTATTTTGTAGCATATTTTCCGACAGCTATCAGCGATTACAGGTCAAAAATTGCGATAATTAAACCAACTTATAAGGACAGGTTTACTAAATGGCAATAATGGATCAATATGGACACATACTTCCTAACTTTATTTTGTAAATTGCAATATGATAGGTAGCTATATGGAAAGAAATTCAAATGGAAATCCAGTATTTAATGATTAGAAGTTCCGGTTTCTTACCACTTTTGTGATAACAAGATGGATGCAGACGAATGTGCCGAAATTGTACGGAAAGGTATCAAACAGGCTACTACACATTCTTTAACAGCATTGCAAATCAACAAAGAAAGTTACCTGCAATTAGAGACCTAGCTATCATCACCGATTGGCATGGAATTCCCAAAGCGGTCACCAAGACCGTTAAAGTGGAGATTGTAAGGTTTAAAGATATGACAGCTGAGTATGCTTTTATCGAAGGTGAAGGAGATTTATTGGAAAGAAGTACATTGGACTTATTAAATGCGCGAATTGAGCAAGCATAATTTAAAGCCAACTATTGAAATGGAACTTGTCTGCGAGTACATTGAGACGATCTGGCCAAAGAAATAATTGGATGAGTAATAGTGATTACCCAAATTGCCGGAGAGAGCTGTCGGCTGAATCTCCATATTAATAATTTGGGTTACAAAAAAGAGAGTTAATATGGAGGAGAGATTCAAAAAACAAATATGTGAGGTAGCTAAACTGATCCCACAGGGACGGGTGACGACCTATGGGGCGATTGCCAAGGCCTTAGGTTATCCCAATCATTCGCGGCATGTTGGCAAGGCAATGGGTGGATGTCCGGCCGATGTTCCGGCCCACCGAGTGATTTCAAGTGGTGGATTGTTAGCAGTGCCTGGATTTCAGGAACGTTTGGAAGCAGAGGGGCTTGTTGTGAAGAACTTTCGAGTCAAGGATTTTAAACAGTTGTTTTGGGATCCAATGAAGGAATTAATTGATTAATTTAAAGAAATGAAATACTGTGCTTTTCTACGTGGAGTCAATGTAAAAGGAACTAATATGAAAATGGCAGATGTTTGCCAGGTCTTTAAAAATGCAGGTGTGGCGGATGTAAGTTCGATACTCGCTTCTGGAAATATTATCTTCTCATCTGACCAGCCGGCAGAACTGCTGAAGCGCCTAATCGAAGAATGCATGTCGACACATTTTTTCTATGATGCATCTCTGTTTATCCGGTCAAAGGAAGAAGTGTGTTTACTGGAGAAAAATAATCCTTTCGATAAGCATGAGGATTTTAATGTATATGCATTTGTGGGAGTAGATGGAGTCGAAACAATATTGATGGACGAATTCAACAATTCAATGCATTTGTCAGGGGAGAACGCTGAAATAGTCAACGCTATTTTTTATTGGCAAGTGCCCAAAGGAAATACCTTGGATTCTGCGTTTGGAAATGTGTTAGCGAAAAAGAATTTGAAAAATAAAATGACGAGCCGTAATATAAATACGTTTGGGAAGGTATTGAAAAAAATGGGCGAATCATAAAATGAGCCCATTTCTATTTGGGCTCTTTGTCTTTTCAATACTTTTCTCAGCACTGATTTATTGTTCTTGATCAATCTCAGCGGATTTAGCCCAGATGTTAATATGACCGTCTTTTGCATAGAGATCTATTTCTTGAATCTCCTCTTGACTAAAAGACAGATTTCTTAGCGCATCTACACAATCACTAACTTGCTGCGGTTTTGATGCACCGATCAGCGCCGATGTTACCTGTTTCTTACGTAGGACCCAAGCGATAGCCATCTGCGCCAGAGATTGTCCTCTACGCTGTGCGATAGCATGTAAAGAAAGGATATTTTTCTGATTCTCTTCGTTTAGGAATTTTTTCTGAAGTGATTTAGATTGCGAAGCGCGGCTGTCTTGAGGGACGTCATGCAAGTACTTGTCGGTGAGCATGCCCTGCGCCAGCGGGGAAAATACAATAGAGCCAATTCCTATCGACTCCAAGGTGTCAAGCAAGCCGTCAGTTTCTACCCATCTATTAAGCATGGAATAGCTTGGCTGGTGAATAATAAAGGGTGTCCCTAATGATTTAAGGATCGTATAAGCTTCCTTAGTCCTTTGCGAATTATAAGATGAAATACCTATATAAAGCGCTTTTCCGCTACGGACCAAATGATCCAGCGCCAACATGGTTTCTTCTAAGGGGGTATTGGGGTCGAAACGATGGGAATAGAAAATATCGACGTAGTCGATACCCAGTCTCTTAAGTGATTGCTCACAGCTTGAGATCAAATATTTACGGCTGCCCCATTCTCCATATGGCCCATTCCACATGTGATAACCTGCTTTTGATGAAATGATTATTTCGTCCCGTAAGCCGTGCAATTGTTCATTTAATATTTGTCCAAAGGCTTTTTCGGCACTTCCAGCAGGTGGTCCATAATTGTTTGCAAGATCGAAATGCGTAATGCCAAGGTCAAATGCCGTTGTACAGATATCTACTTTGGTTTGATGAGGCGTGTCGTCTCCGAAATTATGCCACATGCCTAAAGATATTGCGGGCAATAAAAGGCCGGATTGGCCGCAGCGGTTATAGATCATATTTTGGTATCGGTCTGGATTTGCTGTATACTGCATAATTTTTGATAAGTTTCCTATAAACTAAGATAAATTTTGGCTTATTTGCAAATTTTAATTGCAAGCTATGCTCGAAAATTTTTAGAGTGAGGAAATTTTAGGATAAATCTTGAACTATTTTTAGTGTAGTGCGAAATATAAAGAAAACTGTTCGAGTTTGGCTTTGGCAAAGCTAAATTTAATGTATTTTTATACACATTAAAAAATTGTTTTATGGAAGTGATAAGGAAAGTTCAGATCACACTATGGTTTGTCTTAATTACTGTAGTCAATTGTTATGCACAGTCAAAACACCTGCTTTTTAAGACCGAATTCGGTAATTTTAAAGCTGTGCTTTATGACTATACGCCTCATCATCGTGATTTGATGTTGCGTTCAATTCGAGATCATGTTTATCACGACGCTTTATTTAATCGGATTATCGAAAATTTTGTTGTTCAGGGTGGAGAGCATGATATAGATATTGCAAAACGTGAGGCTGCAGATCCTCTTCATCAACAACCACGACTGGCGGCAGAGTTCGACGATCGTGCTTTTCATAAAATGGGCGCACTTGGCGCCGGACGAGACGGCAATCCCGAAAAGGCGTCTTTTTTGAATCAGATCTATTTTGTTGTTGGGAAGAAAATTACAGCAACGGAACTAGATAATTTGGAATTAAAGAAAGGTATAAAATATACTGCTACACAAAGGAAAGAGTACCTAAACAACGGTGGGCAGCCAAGACTGGATCATGATTATACTGTTTTTGGTGAAATTTATGAAGGTTTTGAGGTAATTATGAAAATTAGCCGGCTAAAAACGGACAATCAAGATTATCCACTTCAAAAAGTGCCCTTCCAGATTGTTGAGATTAGTAAATAATCGTATAAACCCTTACTAGACGCTGCATGTAGCTATTCCAGCAAGGGTCCTTTTTTTTTAAGCTAAAAGGCAACTGTTTTAGGATTCGATCCAGAAAATCCCATTTCTGGCAATGATTGAATAGTTTTGATGTCGTCTTCTGTCAGCTCGAAACTGTCAATGGCTAAATTTCTCTTTATATTATCTGGATTGGTCGATTTCGGCAGGGGTAAGATTCCTTGAGACAGCGCAAATTTAATACAGATTTGCCCAACACTTGTATTTTTTTCTTTTGCCAGTTTAAGGAGTGTCTCATCGCGTAATATTCTTCCAGAACCAAGCGGCGACCAAGCCTGAACAAGAATGCCATTGGACTGACATAGCGCCACAGTATCCTTCTGAAGATAACCCGGATGAAATTCAATTTGATTCACGGCAGGTACTACTTTGGCTGTCTCCAATAATTTTTCAAGGTACTCTTTTGGGAAATTACTCACGCCAACGGCTTTTACCTTTCCCTGCTCATATAAATCTTCAAAGGCTCGCCATGTATCGGCATTGATTTTGGCCCAGTGCTCAAATTGCGTCTCGTTGGCAGGCCAGTGGATTAAGTAAAGGTCAACATAATCCATTTGTAGATCATTTAGCGATTTTTCGAAAGCTGCGGTCGTTTTGTCGTATCCGCGCTCGGTGTTCCAGAGCTTTGTGGTAACAAATAATGAATGGCGGTCGATTCCACTGTCTTTTATGGCCTTTCCAATACTCTTTTCATTTCCATAAATAGCTGCTGTGTCAATATGGGTATAGCCGGCGTGAAGTGCTTCTCTAACTGCCTGATAAGCTTCGTTTCCATCGGGAATTTGCCATGTTCCAAACCCAATGGATGGAATTTCAGTTCCATTGTTCAATTGAATTGATTTCATTGTCAGTTGTTTTTTGATTTGAGCTAAAATAGGGTTTCGGTTGATGCCTCTAGTCACTGAAATGTCAAGAGGAATACTTTTAAGCTAATGCGATAGTGTTTATTCGGTATAGCCAAAATATATTTATTTTGACAATTTTATTGTCAAAATGGGTCCGATTCCTCGTAAATTATGGCATTAATTCTTATCTTTAGGCGAATTTTTGAGAAATTCAGATTTTTCAATGAGTTCACATAGCATTAAAAATTAAACATATTTCTAATAGATTACTATGTCAAACAAATCAAAAATTGTTTGGACAAAAACAGATGAAGCTCCTTTATTGGCGACTTATTCGTTTTTGCCTATTGTTCAGGCGATTACAGCTACAGCTGGTATCGATGTTGAATTGAGGGATATCTCCTTAGCGGGCCGTATTCTTGCTAGCTTTCCAGAATTTTTAAAAGAAGATCAAAAAATTGGTGATGCGTTGGCCGAGTTAGGGCAGTTGGCAACAACTCCTGAGGCAAACATCATTAAATTACCAAATATCTCCGCTTCAATTCCTCAGTTGAAAGGTGCTATCGCTGAACTACAGCAAGCAGGGTACGCTGTTCCCAATTATCCGGATGAAGCCACAACAGAAGAGGAAAAATCAGCAAAAGCTAAATATGCGAAAGTATTAGGTTCTGCTGTGAATCCCGTATTACGGGAAGGAAACTCCGATCGTCGCGCGCCTAAAGCAGTTAAGAATTATGCAAAAGCAAATCCTCATAAAATGGGTGCTTGGGCGAAAGATTCCAAAACAAAGGTTGCTTCGATGACGTCAGGTGATTTCTATGGTTCCGAGCAATCTGTAACTGTTGAAAATGATGGTCAATTCAAAATTGAGTTTGTGGATGAACAAGGTGCAGTAACGGAATTAAAGGGGCTTTCACCATTAAAGGCTGGTGAGGTCATTGATTCTTCAACCTTGAGTTTAACGGCTTTGAAAGGGTTTGTAGTAGATGCTATCGCAGAAGCTAAGGCGGCAGGTGTATTGTTGTCTGCGCACCTAAAGGCGACAATGATGAAGGTTTCTGACCCGATTATATTTGGTGCTGTTGTAGAAACTTACTTTGCTGATGTTTTTGCGAAGTATGGTGACTTGTTTAAAGAGTTGGGTATCAACAAAAACAACGGATTAGGCGAAGTGTATGCTAAAATCGCTGGTCATGCAAAAGAGACTGAGGTTAAGGCTGCTATTGATGTTGCTATTAAAAACGGACCTGCTTTAGCGATGGTAAATTCGGATAAAGGAATCACCAACTTCCATGTTCCTTCTGATGTCATTATTGACGCTTCTATGCCAGCGATGATCCGTATCGGTGGTAAAATGTGGAATAAAGATGGTCAAGAAGAAGATACAATTGCCATGGTTCCTGACCGCTGTTATGCCGGTGTTTATGAAGCAACTATTGAAGACTGTAAAGAGCATGGTGCATTGGACCCTAAAACAATGGGTTCTGTTCCCAATGTTGGTTTGATGGCGCAGAAAGCGGAGGAGTATGGGTCACATGACAAAACTTTCCAGGCTGCAGGAAACGGTGTCATCCGCGTAGTAGATGCTTCAGGTGATGTTTTCATGGAGCAAAAAGTAGAGGCAGGTGATATCTTCCGTATGTGTCAGACCAAAGATGCTCCGATTCAGGACTGGGTGAAATTGGCTGTAAATCGTGCACGTTTGTCGGAAACACCTGCTGTTTTCTGGTTGGATAAAAACCGTGCTCATGATAGAGAGATCATCAAAAAAGTAGAGAAATACATGCCTGATTTTGATACAACAGGTTTAGACATTCGCATTTTATCGCCTATTGAAGCAACGAAACTGACTTTGGAGCGCATCCGCAAGGGAGAAGATACGATTTCCGTAACCGGCAACGTATTGCGTGATTATTTGACAGATTTATTCCCAATTTTGGAAGTTGGTACATCTGCTAAAATGTTATCTATTGTTCCGTTGATGAATGGCGGCGGTCTATTTGAAACGGGTGCTGGTGGTTCTGCTCCAAAACACGTGGAGCAATTTCTTCAAGAAGGTTACTTGCGCTGGGATTCATTAGGCGAATTCTTGGCACTAGGTGCTTCGTTGGAACACTTGTCTCAAACGCAAAGTAATCCGAAAGCGCTGGTATTGGCGGAGACTTTGGATGAAGCTACGGAGAAATTCTTGGCAAATGACAAATCTCCAGCCCGTAGGGTTGGCCAGATTGATAACCGAGGGTCGCATTTCTATTTGACGTTATACTGGGCTCAGGCTTTGGCAGCACAGACAAAAGATGCTGAATTGGCTGATAAATTCGCTTCCGTTGCGAAGGTTCTTACAGAAAATGAAGCTAAGATCAATGAGGAGTTGATTGCTGCGCAAGGTAGTGCTCAGAACATCGGTGGGTATTATTTTCCGAACGATGAATTGGCAGCGCAAGCAATGCGTCCATCGGAAACATTGAATCAGGTTGTTGCTAACATATAAACGGTAGTTTTTTAAATAAATATAAAAGCCTGTATCAAACGATACGGGCTTTTATATTACCCTTCTATGAAACAAAATATCTGCTATTTTAGTGAATATTTGACACCTGTAAAGGTCATTTTAACAGGTATGATATGCCCGTTTTTGTCAAATTTCATTTCTTCAATACAAGTTACCCGCTCGTTAGCTCCCTCTTTGCCAAGCGGTCTTCGGTGATATACAATAAAATATTTTTCTTTGTTTGGTATTTTGATGACCGAGTGATGCCCGGCTCCAACCGCTACTTCGGGATCCCGCTCCAGTATCGTTCCTATCCGCTCAAAAGGGCCAAAAGGGGAGTTGGCGATGGCATAAGCGACTTTGTAGTCGGGGCCAGTCCAGCCACCTTCAGACCACATAAAATAATATTTCCCATCTTTCATAAACATAAATGGGCCTTCAACATAATCTTTAGGAGTGATTTCTTTATAAAGGCTGCCGTCTTCGAAAGGGACCAAACCCGTGAAATCTGGTTTTAACTTAACCAAATTGCAGTGCTTCCAACCGCCATAATACATATAAAAAGTTCCATCTTTGTCTTTGAAAACAAACTGATCTATGGGTTGTGCACCATTGATAATGTCATTGATTAAGGGTTTACCTAAAAGATCAGTGTAAGGGCCATCTGGCTTGTCGGCTACAGCTACTCCAATCCCGCCAATCTCTCCCTGATGAACATCGTTTGCTCCAAAAAATAAATAATATTTTCCTTTATTTTCCAATACTGCGGGTGCCCACATGGCTTTTTTTGCCCATTTTACGTTACTGTTATCCAGGATGCGGCTGTGCTTTGTCCAGGTAGCTAAATCTGAAGATGAAAAGGCATCGAAGAATATCTGTTCTTCATAAGGCGCCGAATAGGTTGGGAATATCCAATATTTATCCCCGTACACAATACCTTCAGGATCAGCGTAATTTCCAGTTATAACGGGATTCTTTTGAGCAAAAACTGTAGCGGATAAAAGTAGTGCTGTTGATGTTAAAATTGTTTTAATCATTGTATGGTTTTAAATTGATAAGATACAGTATCCAATTGATGGTGGCGTAGCAAAATGAATCAATTTTATGCTCATTTGTCTCACGAGCTATCTATTTGTTAAAATTTTGTTAAAACAAAGTTTTGCTTTCGATTGTTTCCGATTTATTTCACATATTTGTTTATGTCGTTTCCGAATGGCATAAATACTTTTCATAAAATAGGTTAATAATATGGCTAAGACACCCAAAGTTTCCCAGACTTTGGGTGTTTTTTATTCCCGCTCCGACCCAAATATCATCACTAGTTTACCGTTATAATACAAGTTTAGAGTCTGTTCTGCGATATCGAATTGAATTTGCTTTTGTTCGAATATTTGGAAGAACTCATTTTCTATGTGTATGGTGTTACACGAACGCATAGTACTTGCTAGGTGGGTAACGGTGATTTTATTGCCTTTAATGTCAAATCCGCCCCAAAAAATGTTACAGCCCGTCGTGCCGTCGATTGTACCATTCTTGGCATCGAATCCCAGGCTCGCCTTACTTGAGCTGACATCCTTTCCATTCAATTGAAGTAATTTCCATTTAAACCGAGCTAGAAAGGCCGCTACGCTGGGCAATTCATTTGTACGTTCTTTCGAAAGGATGTCAATTAAACTGTAATTGACAGTGTCAGTATCTCTTCGTTTCGTTTTCTTTACACGAACACGGTAGCGGTAGCCTTCCTGATAATCAAAACCATGAATTGGTGTACTCAGATATTTCCATTTATTCGATTTTTCCGATTTTATTTGGAGGCATTTCATTTGCCCGAGCTTTGGCGCATACACATAGTTTTCTCCAACCTCCCAGATTCCGACTTCAGTATTTTCCATTAGTGATTTGGATATTATTTTTATCAAGCTATATCTCGGATGCGAGTTGTTTTTGTGTTTGCGGACTAGGATATTGTATTCAAATTTTGGGTTATAATCAAACTTGAAAATTTTAGCATAGAATTTCTCCCAATCATTGCTATTATAGTATTTAACTAGATAAGGTGGAGCTTCCGAAAGTCCTGACTTCACTTTTAACCGAAAAGAAGAGCCTTGGGCTAGTAAATTGTGGAATGGTAATAAGAGAACTAAAAAAATTAATAACAAATGGTGTATTGAGGACTTCTTCATAAACTGTAAAGTAAATATCAATAAAAACGTATCTTTAAACATGAATATTGCACGAGTGAAGGTATACCTACTGTTCCTTTTTTTTCTACTAAGTCTGCAGGTCTATAGCCAAAATAGGAAGGATTATTTTAAAACACAAATAGCCCTCGGAGAACTGACCGATCCACAATTGAAAGAAGTATCTGGCATTACAGCGGCGGCTAGTTCAGGTAATTTTTGGGTACATAATGATAGTGGCGATGGGGCACATATTTATTTAATTAGTCGTGATGCCCAGCTATTAAAAAAGATTACGCTTGAAGGGGTGTCCGTGGTTGACTGTGAGGATATCGATCGGGTAAAGATTGGCGACACCTATTTCCTTGTCCTTGCGGATATCGGTAATAATCTCAGAAAAAGAACCTGGGTATGTCTTTACGTGTTTCCGGAGCCTCAGGCAGAAGATCCCGAACTTATTCCCAAAAAGTCAATTCGTGTAATTTATTTAAAATTTCCCAATAACCAACGCTTGGATGCCGAATCGGTAATGATAGATCCCATAGACAAAATGTTGTATTTGATATCTAAACGTGAATTCCGATCGACTGTTTATAGTGCTCCAGTATTTAGCAATCCTAAACAGCAATATTTTACTTTAGATAAAGTTGTCGAATTACCCTTAACTTTTGCAACAGGGGCTGCTATAGATCTGACAGGGACTAAAGTACTTGTAAAGAACATTACACATATATTTTACTGGCAGAGGCACGCTAGGGAATCTTGGGAGCAGGTGTTTAAGCGAAGGCCCACTATTTTACCTTATCAGGTGGAACCGCAGGGAGAAGCAATCACATTTGACAGCATGGGAAGCGGATTTTACACGATAAGTGAACGCCCATTCGGTTTAAAGTCCTATCTTTATTTTTTTGAAAAAACGCTATAATTTATGATAAACACTGTATCTATTTCTGCAAATTCAAATGATCGATTTCGTATCGCCGATGTCGCTAAAAATTGGTTTTTCCGTGAGAGAAGGGGCGCTCCGGTGCTCACGGTCCTCATTCTTTTTTTTTATTCCTTTACGGTATGTTATGCCGCCAAAGTTGATACCCTATCTGTTCCAAGCCATTCCATGAACAAAGGGATTAAGACTGTGGTCATTCTTCCTCAAAATTATTCTAAAGAAATCAATTACCCAGTGCTGTATTTGTTGCATGGATATTCAGGCAATTATAGTAATTGGATTAAGAACTCGAGTGTGGGTGCATTAGTAGATCAATATGGTTATGTGGTGGTCTGTCCTGACGGTGGTTTTGGAAGCTGGTATTGGGATATGCCGAACGACAAGAATTATCAATATGAAACTTTCGTGTCTAAGGAGTTGGTTGAGTACATAGATCAACATTATTCGACGATTAAAACCCGGGATGGAAGGGCAATAACAGGGCTGAGTATGGGCGGACATGGTGCTTTGTCATTAGCGATTAAGCATCAGGATATATATGGTGCAGCAGGCAGCACAGCCGGCGGAGTAGATTTTAGGCCTTTTCCGATGAACTGGGAAATTAAAGACCGTATTGGGAATTATGCCGATGTACCACAAGAATGGGATAGCCGTGTGGTTATCAATATGGTTCCAAAATTGGTTAATAATAAGCTTCGTTTAATGATAGATTGTGGTAAGGAAGATTTTTTCTATGCTGTGAATGTTGCACTGCACGATAAATTGATGTACCATAATATAAATCATACTTTTGTTACAAGCGAAGGTGGGCATAATTGGGAGTACTGGTCTAGGTCCATAGTGTATCAGATGGCTTTTTTCAAAGGGTATTTTGGTGAATCGGAAAAAAATAAGAATAAAAAATAATAAATATTTGGCTTAAATGAATAAATTACTATTTTTGCTAAACAGAGACCTTAACTAACAAATTATAAACTTATTATTAAGCCTTACGAATTGTAAGGCTTTTTTATTATTTTCAGCAAAATTTTTGATTTTACTTGATTATGTTTAGACCTATAAAGGTTGTTTTTTGTTTTTCCTCCCTTGTGTTTTGCGTACAGCAAGCGTATAGTCAACAATCTAAATCTATTTCCGGATTTGTAAGGGACAGTATCAGTGGTGAAAATATTATTGGTGCTGTCATAAGGAATGATATGGAAAAGAAATCTACAGCTTCAAATAAATATGGATTTTTTAGTTTCTCGATCCGAGATGGGAGCAGACCTCTGGAAGTTTCGTCTGTTGGTTATAAGACAAAGGCCTTTTCTGTTCAATTTGATAGGGATTCAACGTATATTGTTCAGCTGGTTCCAGAGGAAAATCAACTAGCGGAAGTAACAGTGACAGGCAGTAGGCGAAAATCAATTAAAGATTTGACTCCCGGCCTTACCCAGTTCAGTCCAAAAGAAATTGAAAAAGTTCCTGTGCTTTTTGGAGAAAAAGATATTTTAAAAACTATTCAGTTATTTCCAGGAGTGACAGGTGGCGGAGAAGGAAGTAGCAATTTTTATGTGCGAGGTGGCGGTGGTGATCAAAATCTCATTTTACTGGATGAAGCCCCTGTTTACAACAGTTCCCATTTGTTTGGTTTCTTCTCGACATTTAATTCAGATGCAATTAAAGATGTCAATTTTTATAAAGGAGGTGTTCCTGCACAATATGGAGGTAAAATATCATCTGTAATGGAAATAACAACTCTAGATGGAAATAACCAGCATTTCAATGTAGAAGGGGGCTTGGGGCTTATCGCTTCAAGACTTAAAGTGGAGGGGCCAATCCAAAAGGGGAAGAGTTCATTTATGATCTCCGGCAGGCGTACTTATGCAGACCTTTTCTTAAAACTTTCAAATGATGAAAACATAAAGAAGAGCGCATTATTTTTTTACGACCTCAATGCAAAACTAAATTACCGGATCAATGATAAAAATACCCTTTATCTCTCAGGATATTTTGGCAAGGATGCCATGGCTTATCATGATTTGTTTGATTTCAATTGGGGAAATGCTACCGGCACAATGCGTTGGAACCATGTTTGGAACAATAGACTGTTCAGCAATACAACGCTCATTTTTAGCAAATTTAATTATCAGGTTAAAATTGAGGACGATAGCAATTTTAAAATTCGTTCTGATATCTATAATTACAATTTTAAACAAGACTTTCAATACAGCCTTTCTGACGGTCACAATTTAAAATTTGGATTACAGGGAGCATTACAAGAGGTCCGACCAGCAAGTATCGAAGCCGGCGAGGATTCGAAAGTGAATTCATTACAGATTCAACATCGAAAAGGTGCCGATGTAGCAGCTTATCTAACAGATGACTGGTCCGTCACAGACCGCGTAAAATTAAATTACGGGCTGCGGGCTTCTGCTTATGCCACTTTGGGGCCAGGAACTTTCTATGCATTCGATAATAATGGAGAGGTGGTAGACTCTACTTACGTGGGTAATAACAAAATGGCGAAAAAGTACTTTTATCTGGAACCTCGTGTATCGCTGAATTACGCTATCAGCAATTTAGCCACTTTAAAGGCATCTTTTAACACAAATGTTCAATATTTGCATCAATTGAGTAATACGACGAGCAGTCTGCCAACTGATCAATATGTATTGAGTAACAATACAATTAAGCCCCAGTTATCCAACCAGTATTCACTTGGCTACTTTCGGAATTTCGCCTCCAACAGATATGAATTCTCTGTGGAAGGTTATTATCGCGATTTGAAAAATCAGATCGATTATAGAAACGGAGCCGATTTGCAGGCAAATGAATTGTTGGAAGGAGAATTGTTGTTTGGAAAAGGTCGAGCTTACGGAATCGAATGGTTCCTAAAAAAGAGATTAGGACGATTCAGTGGTTGGCTTAGTTATACTTTATCGAAAAGTGAAAGGCAATTCGAGCAGATCAATAATGGTGAATGGTTTAACGCTCGTCAGGATAAAACCCATAATATAGCCCTTGTAGGACAGTATCAACTAAATCCGAAGTGGAACCTTAGTGCTAATTTCGTTTATTATACAGGGGATGCCGTTACCATGCCTGCGGGTAAATATTTTGTTGACGACCGTGCAATTTTTTACTACGATAAAAGGAATGGCCAGCGGATGCCTGCTTATCACCGCCTAGATTTGGCAGCAACGTATGATATCAAGCGAACAAAGAATAGTTACTCCAGCTTATCTTTTGGGTTATACAATGCATATAATAGAAAAAATGCCTATTTGATTGACTTCAGAGAAAAAGAAGGGCAATCCAATGTCACTGAGATTTATCGAATAGCATTATTTGGGACTATACCATCGATTACTTGGAACTTTAAATTTTAAAAAAGAATGAAGAAGATATTGGGTGCCATCGTTGTTGCACTAGTCACACTATGGGGATGCGAAGATAAGATCGATCTGGAGTTGCCAGAAAATACAGGTCAGTTGGTTATCACAGCCGACCTAATGGTCTCGGATCAACAGCATGAAATTAGTATTCAAAAGGTCGTAAGCATCAAAGACTCTCTGTTTTCACCGATAACTGACGCGGAGGTGATCATTACAAATATGCAGAATAATCGCACTTACACCTTTTTAGCGGGGAAAGATGGCGTTTATACCAATAAGAGCTTGCGTTTACAAGAGAAGGTCACATACCAGTTGCAGGTACGGACAGCCGATGGAAGGGAAATCGTTGGAACATCAAAGGTGCCAAGTTATGTAGATGTAGATTCTATAGGGCTATCGGAGCGGGTTATATTTACAGACACAATTTATTACCCAACGCTTGTATTCATTGACCCACCAGAAAAAGGTAATTATTATAAGTATAAAATGTCGGTAAATAGTGGTAAATTACGGTTTATTGATGTTTTTAGCGATAAATTTAATAACGGGCTTGAAGTACAGCATGATATTATAGACCGCGACAGGGATCTAAAAGTTGGTGATCGGGTGCGTATTCTCCGTCAGTGTATCGATGTAGGGGCCTACAATTACTGGAATAGCTTTCAGATGATTAATCCTGGTGCGGCTTCACCGTCCAATCCTATTTCAAATCTGAGCAATAATGCGCTGGGTTATTTTAGTGTTAGTGTTGGTAAGTATTACGAATCCGAAGTCACTTTTGCCCGAGGTAAATCTTAATCTATTCTCGCAAGCTGATAGTTGTTTTTTAACAAAAACTCTATCGTTTTAGGTAGGGCATATTTGACACGGGGAATGGCTTTGATATTATCATGAAAAATGATAACAGAGCCATTTTTAATATTAGATAAAACGTTTTCTAGGCATTTTTGCGGACTCAAATTCAGATCGAAGTCGCCCGACATAATATCCCACATGATAACCCTATAGCTTTGATAGAGTTGTCGCAGTTGTGATTTTGTTGCTTTGGCATAAGGAGGACGAAAAAGATCGGTCTGTGTCAGTTCCTGACATTGCGCAACATTGATCAAATATTGTTCATCATTTGTTTCCCAGCCTTTAAGGTGATTGTAAGTATGGTTGCCTACCTGATGTCCTTCAGCTAAAATTCGTTGAAACAAATGTGGATTTTTTTTAATATTTTCACCAACACAAAAAAATGTTGCCTTTGCCTGATATTTTTTTAGGATATCGAGTATAAAAGGTGTAATTTCAGGAATTGGACCATCATCAAATGTAAGGTAGACTTTTTTATCATGGCGTGGCATATGCCATATTGATTTGGAATATAGCCATCTTAGGAAGAATGGAGATTTGACAAAATACATAACCGATAAATGAAGATCAAATCTAAAGAAAAAATGTATGGTTCTACATATGGACATGAAAAGATTTTATTATTCTGCAGTAATATTTACTGGATTACTTTTAGGAACTAATGACTTGGTTCGCGCGCAACAGGTGGTTGGGGTGGCTGATGCTATTCGTATGACCCTGGAACGCAATGTACAAATTAAACAAGCGGAATTGAATAAAGATTTAGCTGCTCAAGATGTATTTCAAGCGAAAAGCAATCTCTTACCAGACCTAAGTGCCTCCGTGGATCAAAGTTTCCGTTATGGTTTTGGTTTCGATTTAACTTCCGGACGAATTGTCAATAACACCTGGACGAAAGGAACTAGTGGCTCAGTGGGATCGAGTTTCAATTTATTTCAGGGTTTTCAACAGGTCAATCTGATAAAAGCAAATAAATTGCAGTTAGAGTCCACAGCGACGCAGGTAGACAAGATAAAAAATGATCTAATTCTAAATGTATTAGTGAATTATTTGGAAGCTATTACCAATCATGAAATGATGGTTGCCAGTGAGGATCAGATCGCTTTATCAAAGCAACAATTCTCTTTGGATTCCATTCAGTTTGCAGTCGGAAATAAAACTATTGCTGATCTTGCGAAATCGAAAAATCAGGTCGCTACGAATGAATTGAACAAAGTGAATTTGAAGAATTCATATGAAATGTCTTTGTTGACCTTAAAGCAATTGATGGAGATGCCACCTGAAACCGCAATTTCTTTAGAACGTCCGAACTTAGAATCGGTATTGGTTCATGCTGAGGATAAAAATGCGGTCGATATATACCAAAAGGCTTTAACATTGCAGCCTGATATCCGCAAGTCGTCCCTGGATAAAGAGGTGGCATTAAAGCAAATAGACATAGCAAAAGGCGGGTATTATCCTACAGTCAATTTGAATGTAAGTTATGGTACAAATTATTCTTCTGCAACAACTAGACAGACGGATCCATTGGATCCCGCAACCTTATTTAGGGTGCCTTTTGGTCAACAATTATCCGATAACAAATCTTTCTTTACAGGTTTATCTCTCGCCGTTCCAATTTTTTCTAGGAATCAGAATAGAGTGAATGTTGCTAAAGCAAAGATTGGTTTTAAGCAAGCTGAAGCTAGTGAGCAATTAGCAAAGAATAACTTGAATAAAGCGGTTAATCAGGCTGTGCTCGATGTGAATGCGGCTAAACAGCGATACAGCTCCGCCACTGTGGCATTTGAGAGCGCTGAGACAGCATTTAAGGCGACCAAGGAACGCTATGATATAGGCATGGCTAATTCGCTTGAATTATTCACCGCGCAAACTGAACGAAATAAGGCTGAATTTGATCTTATCCAAGCAAAATATAATGTAATATTCCGATCAAAGATCATCGATTATTACATTGGAAATCCAATTCAATTCGATAACAATTAACCTATTTGATCCAACAAAAGAAATGGCAAAGAAAAAACGTAGCATAGGAAAAATTATATTGATCATTGTCGTACTCCTGGCAATCCTTGGCTTTATCGGTTTTAAAGTCGGATGGTTTGGTAAAGGAGATATTACTAAAGTCGCCGTGGATGTGGTAAAGGAAGTGGATGTCGATGAGTTAGTTTCCGCAAGTGGAAAAATTCAACCGGAGGTGGAGGTGAAGTTAAGTTCCGAAGTGTCAGGCGAGGTGGTTGAACTTAATATAAAAGAAGGCGATTTAGTTAAAAAGGGGCAAGTTCTCTGCCGCATAAAACCCGATATCTTGCAGTCTGGCTATGATCGGTCTGTAGCAGCTATGAATTCACAGCGCGCTAATCTTGCAGCTGCACAACAACAATTAAAACAACAGGAAGAGAACTTTAAGAATGTTGCCGCTACATATAAACGGAATCAGGAACTTTTTGAAAAGCGTGTTATTTCTGCGGCGGAGATGGATAAAAGTTCAGCTGAATATTTCGCTGCACAGGCGTCTATTCAGGCGCAGCGAGAAACAGTACGTTCTACGAAATATGGTATTGACCAATCGCAAGCGTCGGTAAAGGAAGCGCAGGACAATTTAAATCGAACGACCATTTATGCGCCCTCTGACGGCATCATATCACTTTTATCTATCGAAAAAGGAGAACGTGTGGTGGGTACGGCACAGATGGCAGGTACGGAAATTATGCGCATAGCCAATATGAGTTCTATGGAGGTGAATGTTGATGTAAATGAAAATGACATCAATAATGTAAGAGTAGGCAATCAAGCTGAGATCGAAGTTGATGCTTTTAAGGACAGAAAGTTTAAAGGCGTAGTGACCGAAATTGCTAGTTCATCTAAAAACATAGCAACAACCACTGCGTCCACGTCGTCGACTGACCAGGTGACAAATTTTAATGTAAAGGTTCGTATCAGTGCAGAATCTTATCAGGATTTGATGATAGAGAATGTTGCGTCTCCATTTAAACCGGGGCTTTCTGCAACTGTTCAGATATTTACAAAACATGCTAGAGGATTGGTCGTTCCCATTCAATCGGTGACTGTACGCTCTGATGACAAAGATTCTACAACTACCAATAAGAAAGTTGAAGAGTATGTATTTGTTTTAAAAGATAAAGCGGTTAAACAAGTTTTAGTGAAAACAGGGATTCAAGATGATAAAAACATCATAGTCATTTCTGGATTAAAAAAAGGAGATGAGGTTGTTTCTAGACCATTTGATGCCATTTCAAAGACTTTAAAGAATGGTAGCCAAGTGGAGAAAGTGGATAAATCTAAATTGTAAATCTCTTTGTAGATAATAACTGTTGAAAAGGAGGTTTTTAATTTTAATAACCTCCTTTTTATTTTCCTTATAATTTATTAAATTTAAAAACCCAATTATCAGCGGCTTATGAAGAGGCTATTGACGTATTTTAAATTTAATAAAACAGAGCAAAATGGGTTTTTCATAATTTTGGTGATTATCGTATTGTTTTTCACAATCTATGCCTTGCTTAAAAGCAACACAATTGATACAATTCCAAATCAGGCCAAGCTATTTGAACAATCCTTTCATGACTCTCTTGAGCTCTCAAGTTCGACAAAACAAGAGGTGGGAAATTCAGCCTATTTAACTAATAATGAAAGAGAGTTGTCAGTAAATCCAAATACTGTTTTGGATGATAGTAAACTATTCTACTTCGACCCAAATGATTTACCGCATGCCGATTGGCATAAATTGGGGCTTTCTGATAAACAGATTGCGGTATTGAAAAACTACGAAAATAAAGGAGGACGATTTAGACAAAAGACCGATCTAAAAAAAATCTATTCCATTAATGATCGACTTTACAGGCGACTGGAACCCTATATCCGCATAAAAACAATTCCCGATACGGCAATAACCAAACAGCAAAAAAGAACGTCTTTGTTGTATGATAAATTCGAAAGGAATACAGCTGAACTTATTGATATAAATACCTGTGACACTACGGCTTTGATGACTCTTAAAGGGATAGGTTCAGTTCTGTCCAAACGCATTCTGAAATATAAAGATGTACTGGGAGGATTCTGCCGTATTGAACAGTTAAAAGAAGTTTATGGTGTTCCAGCAGAAACTTATGATCTCATTAAAGACTATATTGTTGTGTCAAGTTTAGATGAAATCAAAAAAATCAATATTAATAAGGTCGATGCAGCTTCATTGGCCAAACATCCGTATCTTAGCGCCAAAGATGCGAAACTGATCATTAATTATCGGGATCAGCATGGAAATTATGTTAATATAGAGGATCTGACAAAAATAGGAACGCTTTCAGATTTAGCTATTGCCAAGATCGCACCTTATTTAATATTTGAAAATGATTCAAGATAAATTGAAACTGGAAATCCGGGATATTGTGGATTTTCCTAAACCTGGTATTGTGTTTAAAGATATCACACCTTTATTGAAAGATGCGGCACTGTGCAGTGAAATGATTGATTCGATTGTTGATCAATTACAAGGTGTAGAGATCGATGCGATTGCTGGAATTGAGAGCCGTGGATTTCTATTTGGTTTTTTACTGGCAAACAGATTAGGCTTACCTTTTATTCCAATTAGAAAGCAAGGCAAATTACCTTTTAAGACAGTATCTGAGTCTTATGCACTGGAATATGGTCAGGCGACGATTGAAATTCATGAAGATGCATTCAAAAAAGGAAGCCGAATATTGGTTCATGATGATCTGTTGGCTACAGGCGGAACAGTTGTTGCAGCTAGTAAGCTTATTGAAACATTGGGAGGAGAGATTGTCGCTTATAGCTTTATTATCTCTTTAGACTTTTTAAAAGCGAAAGGTAGATTATCCAGGTTTAGCGACAACATCTATTCATTGGTGAGCTATTAATTTTGAAATATAGAATCTAGATAAACTCAAATGATACTTTTTGCAAACGCAAAAATAAATATTGGACTGCAAGTAATTGCGAGGCGCCCAGATGGCTATCACGAGCTGAATAGTGTTCTTTACCCGTTGCCAATTTACGACATTATCGAACTATTAGAGATTGACTCGGCGGAAACTATATTAAATATGCAAGGAGAACATATTCCAGGAAATCGTGTTGACAATCTTTGTTTAAGAGCTTTTCTATTGCTAAAAGAGGATCATGATATTTCAAGTGTTTCGATCGATTTGATCAAACAAATTCCAATTGGAGCGGGATTGGGTGGAGGTTCTGCAGATGCATCTTTTGTGTTAAAGGGACTTAATACGCTTTTCCACCTGAATCTCAGCAATGAGCAGCTAGAAGGTTATGCGGCCAGACTTGGAGCCGACTGTCCTTTTTTTGTTGCGAATAATCCAGTTTTTGCAACAGGTATAGGTAGTGATTTTAAGCCTTTGGATTTGAACCTTGATGCCTATCATATTGCGGTAATCATGCCTAATATCCATATTTCCACTGCTGAAGCCTATGCAGGTGTACAACCTAAGATACCCGAAATTAATTTGGAAGAAGCAATACGTCTTCCTATTCAGGAATGGAAGTTTCACATTCGGAATGATTTTGAGGATGGTATATTTGAGCGTTATCCATTGTTGAAGGAAATTAAAGAAGCTTTATATCAAAAAGGTGCAGTGTATGCTTCCATGTCTGGATCAGGAGCGGCTATTTATGGTATATTTTGGGATAAGACTGATTTAAGCGAATTTGTTAGGTATGGTAAAATATATCATCCCTCCAAGATTTAGTTACTGCCGCATTCCATGTATTTAATGTGAGATTTCCTAATACTCTTCTTCCACTTTGTAGTTCAAGAGTTCATGAGCCTCATTTAAAACTTTTTCTTTACGCTCTCTTGCGAGGTTTAAGAGGTCAAGTTTTTCAGGATTGTTGACAAGGTCTTTTACCAAAATTAGCTGGTTTTTGAGTAGTTGCTGCTCTTCAGTGTCAGAAAGTGTTGTTAGGCATGTAATCGGATAGAAGACAGCTTTGTCTACTCTTTTTTTAATACTATTATCTTTGGGATAATCCCACGATAACAAGTTAATTTGATAGTATTTGGCAAAATCAATCGAATCGGAGGTAAAGTACGCATTTGTGATTAGCCATCCTTCATGAAACTGCAGCTGTTTTCCAAAGAACTGATAATTGATATTGCTGATATCTTTAAATCTGGACAGGTAATACATCGGAGTTGTCACCGAAATTCTAGCGTCAATATCATTGCGAAACTTGCATTCTGCAGTAATTAATTTTCCATCTTTATATGCTACGACATCTAATTCATGTGAAACAGCATGCCCTTGCACGGTTTGTCCGGTCGTGCTTTTGTAGCCCATTGACTGTAAAAGGTGCGCAATGTATTTTTCGAAATAAAAGCCCTCTGGTCCGAGTTCTCGAAGTGCCTTCTTTAAACTATAGCGAGCTGCATAGGAGGCTCGAACAGTTTTCAAAGTGTCAAATGCAAGCTGATAGAGCTCTCTAGTTGAAATTCCATCATATATTTCGTTGAGAACCTTATCGTAAACTTGATTGACCTCATCCGCATTGGCACCAGAACGATTAAGCGATTTGCGTAAAGCTTCACCGTTGAAAGGTACTATTTCACCTGAATATTTTTTGATTTGCATGTGTTTGAAATTTCTAAATACGAATATAAGAGTTGTTGTTGGAGAAACAACATAAAATCTATATCCTATTCTTAAACTTTTTTGGACTGTCATTTGTTTATATGATAATATACTTAAAACATAGAGAATTATGAGTAACCTACTAACATTTGCATTTGACAAGATCAAGACGAAAATAGAAGACGATTGCATCGAAGAAAATATTGGTACCTCTGAACGGGTTTTATCGGTCATTGCAGGGGGCTTTATTTTAGGTATGGGTGTCAAAAAACTAATCAAATCGCCATTGACGGGATTTTCTGGATTAACACTTGGCGGAGTTTTAATTTACCGAGGAGTGACTGGTCATTGTGATGTGAAAAAAGTTTTGGAAGACAAGGACATCAAAAAAGTGGAGGTAATTGAACATCGCTATTTTGTAAAATAGCCAGTGTTTATCGAAGCTCATCCCAATTAAGCTATTTAGATACGCATGACAGAATTTTAGCGGTCATGTAAGCGCGTTTTCAAATTATGGTAACATGGTCGATATCGCCTTAAGGTGGTATAAATTTGGGTGTATGGTATAATGCTCCATCAGACGTGCGCGAATGTACATTCGATTAGCTTGCCGTGTAGTGTGAAATAATACCTTTTGTAAAGGTGGGGTGATAAAAACAAAAATAGGCAGTAAANNTTTACTGCCTATTTTTGTTTTTTGACTCTAAAACGCATGCGCATTACACGTTGAAGCGGAAGTGCATTATATCACCATCTTGGACAATATATGTTTTTCCTTCTACGGATAATTTTCCAGCTTCCTTCACTGCACTCTCCGATCCGAGTGTGACGAAATCGTAGTACTTGATTACCTCAGCACGGATAAATCCCTTTTCGAAATCGGTATGTATAACACCGGCAGCTTGAGGAGCTGTAAAGCCATTTTCGATTGTCCACGCACGAACCTCCTGTACGCCAGCTGTAAAATACGTCGCTAAATTTAAGAGAGAATACGCAGCACGGATCAACTTGTGCACACCAGATTCTTCCAAACCTAGATCGTCCAAGAACATCTTGCGTTCTTCATAGCTTTCCAGTTGAGCAATTTCTGATTCGATCTGCGCAGAAATCACCAATACTTCAGCTTTTTCGTCTTTAACAGCCTCTTTAACCCGTTCTACATAAGCATTTCCTGTATTGACTGATCCTTCGTCCACGTTGCATACGTAAAGTACAGGTTTGGCTGTCAACAGCGCTAGATCCTGTATAAACTCGAAATCTTCCTCGTCGATCGCTGCCGTACGTGCAGATTTTCCGGCTTCGAGATGATCTTTCACAATTGATAATATATCAAATGTTCTTTTTGCATCCTTATCCCCACCTGTTTTGGCCATTTTCTCAACCTTTTGAATACGTTTTACAACCGTATCCAGATCCTTAAGTTGTAGTTCAGTGTCGATGATTTCTTTATCTCTGATAGGGTCTACAGAACCATCGACGTGAATGACATTACCATCGTCAAAACATCTTAAAACATGTATAATCGCATTTGTCGTACGAATGTTTCCTAGGAACTGGTTGCCTAAGCCTTCCCCTTTTGATGCTCCTTTAACAAGACCGGCGATATCGACGATTTCTATTGTATTTGGAACAATTCGTTGTGGGTTGACTAATTCAGCTAATTTATTAAGACGGGCATCCGGTACGGTAATAACCCCAACATTTGGTTCAATTGTACAAAATGGAAAGTTTGCTGCCTGCGCTTTCGCGTTCGACAAACAGTTAAATAATGTTGATTTACCGACGTTTGGTAAACCCACGATACCGCATTGTAAAGCCATATATAGTGCAAATTTTTGAAATTCCACAAAGATAGAAAATTCACTGTAATTTTTAGCTATCTTGTCACATGGTTCATTGGTACAAAATTGAACACGCCGAAATTCTAAAAAAACATGGTGTTAGCGAGCATAAATTCGGAGGGAAAATTATTTGTATTACTTGGTTCGAAAATCAAATCTATGCTTTCTCTCGAAAATGTCCACATGCTGGCGCCATGTTGAAAAATGGCTGGTGTGAGCGAGGAAAAATAATCTGTCCTTTTCATCGCCATGAATTCGACCTTGCGACGGGAAAGGGGAATCCGGAACAGCATAATTTTATACATGTATATCCTATAAAAATGGAGGATAACGAGTATTTTGTTGGGTTGGAGATCGGTTTTTGGAAAGGTTTATTTACTTAGAAAGTAACGAAAATATCATATCTCGCCGCGTGAATCGTATATCTAGCCAGTAAATAAGTATATTTGCTTCCGAAAACAAATTAAAGACATGCAGGGGAAAAAGATTGGTATAATTGGTAGCGGAAGCTGGGCTACAGCTATGATCAAGATGCTATGCGAAAATGACCAAGATAAACATATTTTTTGGTGGGTTAGAAAAGGGGAGGACGCAGAATACATCCAGAAGTTTAAGCATAATCCTACGTATTTGAGCAGCGTATCAGTTGACCTTAACATTACTACGATTGATACTGATGCGAAAAATGTGATTGCGAATTCAGATATAGTGATTTTGAATACTCCCGCTGCTTATTTGAAAGATGCATTAGCAAATGTCACCAAGGAAGACTTCAGTGATAAAATTGTTGTTTCGGCTATCAAAGGGATTATTCCTAAAGATAATTTGATTATCGGTGAGTTTTTGGAGCAGCGCTATTCGGTTAATATAGACCAGATCTGTGTGGTGGGAGGTCCTTGCCATGCCGAGGAGGTGGCCTTAGGTAAATTGTCTTATTTAACTTTCGGATGTAAAAATCTAGATAGTGCGGCTTTGGTGGCCTCGTTTTTATCCTCACGTGTTATCAAAACCATTTTGTCTGTCGATGTACTTGGAATTGAGTTTGGAGCAGTATTAAAAAATATTTATGCTTTGGCTGGAGGTATTTGTCATGGATTAGGCTATGGTGATAATTTTCAGGCTGTATTGGTGTCCAATGCAATCCGAGAAATGCGGCGGTTTGTTGGCAAAGTGGATGGTGATACCTCACGTGATGTAAATACATCGGCCTATTTGGGAGATCTTTTAGTAACAGCTTATTCTCAGTTCAGCAGAAATAGGACTTTTGGCAATATGATCGGAAAAGGGTATAGCGTACAGTCCGCGCAATTAGAAATGAATATGGTAGCTGAAGGGTATTATGCTTCTGCTTGTATTCAGGAATACGCCAAAAAATATGATGTTGAATTGCCTATATGTGATGCTGTACATCAAATTTTATATGAGCATCTTCCTTCGTCTAAAATTATTCAAGCTTTGAGCGAAAAATTAACATAAAAATTTTGTAAGAAAATAGATGATAAAAAAAGAAGCAATTGCTTTAGCTTATAAAGAAATTCAGGATGAAATATGCCGGGCGCTGGAAGAATTAGATGGATCGGCGCGTTTTGAAGAGGAGCTGTGGGAGAGAGAAGGCGGCGGGGGCGGTCGTACTAGAATTATTCAAAATGGTCGTATTTTAGAAAAAGGCGGGGTTAATTTTTCTGCTGTCTATGGGAAGTTGCCTGAAACGCTTAAAACATCGTTCGGAGTAAATGAAGATGACTTTTTTGCTACAGGTGTCTCGATTGTGATTCATCCCAATAATCCATTGGTGCCGATTATACACATGAATATTCGCTATTTTGAGCTAAACGATCAGATTCGTTGGTTCGGCGGAGGAATAGACCTGACACCGCACTATGTTGATGAAACAGATGCCCGTTATTTCCATCAACAACTAAAGGCGGTATGCGATAAGCACGATAATACATTTTACGGTAAATTTAAGAAATGGGCCGACGACTATTTCTATATTCGTCATCGACAAGAAACGCGCGGTGTGGGCGGTGTCTTTTATGACAAGTTAAATACTGAAAATACAGGGCTTAGTATGGATGAGATTTTTGCTTTTTCATGTGATCTCGGCCGCACTTTTGCGCCGACCTACACAACACTAGTTGAAAAGAACCAGCATAAAACTTTTACCGAACAACAAAAAAACTGGCAGCTAATACGTCGCGGTCGTTATGTAGAATTTAACCTTGTATGGGACTCGGGTACTAAATTTGGGTTAGAAACGAATGGACGTATAGAGTCGATATTGATGAGTTTACCAGCCCAAGCCAATTGGGCATATGATTATCGTCCTGAAGCCGGCTCCGAAGAAGCCAAGACCTTATCTTTATTACGAAAAGGTATTAACTGGATTTAAAAACGCCGAAAAAAATTAGATGGTTTCTTATCAAAAATTTATATTAGAAAACGGGCTCCGTGTTTTGGTTCACGAGGACCACAATACGGCTATGGCTTGTGTCAACATGTTATACGATGTGGGTGCACGGGACGAGTCGCCAGAGCAAACCGGATTCGCCCATTTATTTGAGCACCTGATGTTTGGTGGAAGTATCAATATTCCTAATTTTGATACTGAATTGCAAAAAGTTGGAGGAGAGAATAATGCTTTCACAAGCAACGATATCACCAATTATTACATCACATTGCCCTCATCAAATCTAGAGACAGCGTTGTGGTTAGAGTCGGACCGGATGTTGAGTTTGGCTTTTTCAGCACAAAGTCTCGAAGTACAACGGAATGTAGTGATCGAAGAGTTTAAGCAGCGTTACTTGAATCAACCTTATGGGGATGCATGGCTTAAGTTGCGACCCTTAGCTTATCAGGTACATCCGTATCGCTGGGCAACGATCGGCAAGGAATTGAGTCATATCGAAGAAGCTACAATGGAAGATGTGAAAGCGTTTTTCAAATTACATTACAATCCGCAGAATGCAATAATGGTTGTTTCTGGTGATGTACATTTTGAAGAAGTTAAGTTTTTAACCCAAAAATGGTTTGGTGATATTGAACCTGGTATAAAATATAATCGTCAATTGCCGAAAGAACCAGAACAGCAGGAAATGCGGCGTGAAACTATTTGGGCAGAGGTACCTCTTGATGCACTCTACATGGCATTTCACGGGCCAGCACGATTGGAAGAAGGTTATTTTGCCATGGATCTTTTATCAGATATTTTATCTCGAGGTTCTTCTTCTCGTTTGTATCGACGGTTGGTTAAAGAGGGGCAGTTATTTAGTGAGATAAATGCTTATGTGATGGGAAGCATAGATAGTAACCTTTTTGTTATAGAAGGGAAGCCAACTGCGGGCGTTTCGCTTGACGAAGCTGAGCGGGCGGTGTGGTCTGAATTGGAGATTATAAAATCCGAATTAGTACCTATGAAGGAATTGGAAAAGGTGAAAAATAAAATCGAATCGACCAATGTCTTTGCGGAGTTGTCCATTTTGGATAAAGCAATGAATTTAGCTTACCATGAGTTGCTAGGCGATGCAGATGGTATCAACACTGAGGTCTCGAAATACCTATTGGTAAGTGCCGAGGAGGTTCAACGCCAGGCACAAGCAATTTTTAGACCCGAGAATGCTTCGATATTACTATATAAATCAAAAATGGAGGAGGCTATATATGTTGGATAGAACGCAAGGACCTGTGTTTCGTGAAATTGGAAACATCAGTTTAAAAGAACCGATAAAGAAACAATTTGGAAACGGTTTGCCAGTTTATATTTTCCAGTCGCCTGAGCAAGAGTTGGTGCGTATCGAATGGATTTTTGACAATGCCTATCTTGATGGACAGACAGAGAACCCTTTGTTAAATAGTGCTTTAAGTGCTTTACTTAAAGAGGGGACCAACTCAATGTCCAGTGCAGAGATTGCGGATAAAGTGGATTTTTATGGAGCATTTCTAGTTCCTGAATACTCTTTTGACGTGACTTCTCTATCCCTTTATACTTTGAATAGACATAGTCAAGTACTTCTACCTCTTGTAAAAGATATTCTTACGGAGGCATCGATACCACAGCAGGAGCTGGATACCTATTTACGTAACAACAAACAGAAGTTTCAAGTTTCTATTCAGAAAAATGATTATCTGGCGCGGCGTAAATTCTATAACCTGATCTTCGGTACGGGTAATCGCTATGGACGGACGCCGAAGCTAGAAGATTATGACACGATTACGCGCATGCAATTAATGGAGTTGTACCGGAAAGAAATTGTACCTGGCAATTGCACGTTAATTGTTTCTGGAAACGTTTCCGATGAGCTTTTGCAAGAACTCGAGCAGATTTTTGGAGAGGAGTGGTACGGGGCGCCTTTGATTTCCGTAGAAAAACCTGTGTTGATTCAAGGTTCCTCTGAACTAGCCTATGAGGAGAAAGATAGCGCCTTGCAGTCGTCGATTCGCTTAGGTTGTCAAACCATTTCAAGAACACATCCTGATTATCCTGCACTACAGTTTGTTAATACCCTGTTAGGAGGCTTTTTTGGTTCTCGTCTCATGCGGAATATTCGAGAAGAAAAAGGCTATACCTATAGTATTGGTTCGGCCGTTGCTACCCTCAAACATACAGGGTTTATGACCATTGTAACCGAAGTTGGGGTGGATGTAACGCAAGCGACTTTGGAAGAGATTGAAAAAGAGATCAACTTGTTAAAAGCAAAATTGGCCTCTGAAGAGGAGGTGAATCTTGTTAAAACCTATATGGAAGGTTCGATGTTAGGATCATTGGAAAGTATCTTTTCGCATGCCGATAAGTTTAAAAGTGTATTGTTAAATGAGATGACGTTAACATATTATTCCTATTATATGGATCAGATTAGAAATATGTCGCCTGAGAAGGTGTATGATATTGCCAATAAATATTTGGACTTTAACGCAATGGTGAAAGTTGTTGTTGGTAAAATAAGCCAGGAAGAACCAGTTCATCAAGCGGTTGTAAATTAAATTTCTTAGACTACAAAAATCGAATACTACTTTGTATTTTTGGTTTTTGATAAAAAAGTGAACTATCCAGCATGGAATTAAAATTAAAAAGGCCATTGGTATTTTTCGATTTGGAAACTACAGGCGTTAATGTGGCGTCCGATCGTATTGTTGAAGTGTCATTTCTGAAAGTGATGCCCAGTGGGGAAGAAACAGTCTATACTAAGAAGATTAATCCCGAAATACCTATTCCGGCGGAATCCTCTTTTTTCCATGGCATCTATGATGAGGATGTGAAAGACGCTCCTAATTTTAAAGCAATAGCAGTAGAACTAGCTGCTTTTATTGCGGATGGAGATTTAGCGGGTTATAACTCCAATAAGTTTGATGTGCCAATGTTGATGGAGGAGTTTTTACGGGCTGGTGTTGACTTTTCATTGGAGGGTAGGGCATTTGTGGATGTTCAAAATATCTTTCATCAAATGGAACAAAGGACCTTGAAAGCTGCCTACAAGTTTTATTGCAATGAAAACCTCGAAAATGCACATACTGCTGAAGCGGATGTACGCGCAACTTACGAAGTTTTGAAAGCGCAGTTGACGAAGTATGAAGGTGCGGCTTTTGAAGATAAACATGGTGTGGTGTCTCATCCAGTCGTCAACGATGTGGAAGCTTTACATGCATTTACAAATTTAAGTAAGCCGGTGGATTTTGCCGGACGTCTTGTTTACAATGCCGACGGGTTGGAAACGATCAATTTTGGAAAACACAAAGGAAAACCAATTGTGGAGGTATTTGAGCAGGAGCCGAGCTACTATGCTTGGATGCAAAATGGAGATTTTCCATTGTATACCAAAAAAGTGCTAGAAAATATCTGGAATAGGTACAAAAAGGAGAAGAACGAGCAAAAAGCTAAAGCGGCTGTAGCTCATTCAGCGGAAGATAAAAAACTTGCGAAAAAAGAGTTCAACAAACAAAATGAGGAGGCGCCACAGAGCATTTCCTTGGACATGTTGAAAGGATTGCAAGATAAATTTAAAAAATAACTTTAATTAATAGCTTAGAAAAAGTATTATGGAATTCAAACAAGAAGTTGAGCATATACAGTGTTTGATTATTGGTTCGGGGCCAGCAGGCTATACTGCAGCGATTTATGCGGCACGTGCGGATATGAAACCAGTAGTTTATACCGGTATTGTTCCGGGAGGGCAATTGACACAAACCACTGAAGTGGACAATTTTCCAGGTTATCCAAAAGGTATTACGGGGCCGGTGATGATGGAAGATCTACGTGAACAAGCTGAGCGCTTTGGTACTTCAGTTCGTTTTGGATATGTTACAAAAGTCGATTTTACAGGGACCGTACACCGTGTCGAAATCGACGGAACTGTACAAGTTACCGCCGATACAGTGATTATCGCAACGGGAGCAACCGCAAAATGGTTAGGTCTGGAATCTGAACAAAAATATAATGGTTTTGGTGTTTCTGCATGTGCCGTTTGCGATGGATTTTTCTTTAAAAACCAGGAAGTTGCTATTGTTGGTGCTGGAGATACCGCCGCAGAAGAAGCTACATATCTCGCAAAATTATGCTCAAAAGTACATATGTTAGTGCGCCGAGATGAGTTCCGTGCTTCTAAAGCAATGGTTCACCGTGTGATGAATACGCCCAATATCGAAGTGCATTACAATTCTGAGGCAAAAGAGGTTTTAGGAGATGGTCAGGTGGTAACTGGAATTCGCGTTATTAACAATAAGGATCAATCTGAAAAAGACATAGAAGTGACAGGATTCTTTGTTGCAATAGGGCACAAGCCCAATACGGATCTTTTTACGGGAGTATTGGATATGGATGAAACAGGCTATTTGATCACCAAACCAGATAGTACTGCGACAAATATACCAGGAGTGTTTGCTTGTGGAGACGTTCAGGACAATGTCTTCCGTCAGGCTATCACCGCTGCGGGTACAGGTTGTATGGCAGCTTTGGAAGCTGAAAGATATCTAGCGGCTAAAGAAAGCGGCGAATAATCAAATTAAAATAAAAAGAAGCCTGCGTCAAGGAGGGCACTGAAAAAGTCT